>CAZPZL010000288.1:0-4103 GCA_964590925.1 uncultured Granulicella sp. | reverse complement strand
TGCCGCCGGACGACTTAGTTACCTCGACTCGCCTTCCTCGCCTATCCTTGAACTCTTTTCGCTGATCTCTATCAACACTGGCGTCGCCCTACCTGAGATCGCTAACGCCTTCCAGGCCCCGCAATCCGTCGTTCCCCCGACCAATCCCGGCGACCGCTTCACCGCCTCGTCCAACCAGCCATACATCACCGCCCTCCAGGGCCTCGAACAGGCCGTCAAAGCCGTCAGCCAGAACCCCGCCAGTTCCACCGATCCAAACGCCGGAACTCCGGTGATCCAGGCCGCAGGTATGGCGGACCAGGCCGCCGAAGCCCTGCGAAACAGCTTCAACCCCGACCCCGACGGCAAGATGGACGCCATCTCCTTCGCCCGCCTCGAAGACCCCATCAAATCCGCGATCGCCCTTGCCCGAACCAAAATCGACCCGGCCGGTGGAGGCGGAGCAACCTTCTGTGGCCAGGCCAACCCGGTCCTCGTCAAATTCCCCTTCAATCCGCAGTCCCCCATCCAGGCCACAAGATCAGCCAACTCGTCATGATGAGAGGCAGCCAGTACGTGGCCAACCCGGCATCGGGCGTAGAGATCAATCCCGCGTTCCTTCGCTTCTTTAACGCCGCCGAGAAAGTCTCTTCCGCCATTTTCCCTTCCGGAACAACCCAGCCCACCCTCAATTTCACCCTCACTGAGGTAAAGACCCAAGGCGTCCCAGACGCAGTACTAAACATCGATGGCCAGCAACTCACCGCCGCAGGGCAGCCCACTCTCTTCCATTGGGTCGCGCAGCCTGGCAGCAGAATCACTCTCATCTCAGATCAAAGCCTGTGGACCGGGCAATGGTCAGTCTTCAAATTCGGTTTTGGTGGCTATTCGACGCCACACGCATCATCCGGGCGCCTTGAATACCGCTTCCCCGGCGAAATCAGCCGGGTCGTAGAATTCGACGCGAGTGGCCCCGGCGCCGCGCTTTTGAATCCAACCCTCATGGGGCAACTGCATTGCGAAGCCACCGTGGCCAAACCGTAGTACCTTAAATATTAACCGCCTGGCAACTTGCTTTATTATCTTCAACTGCGTCGGAAAGTGTATCCAGTAAGCTCAACTACTACTGTCGCAACGCTCTGCACAAGTTCCTTGCATCAAACCTAGCAACTGCACCTATGGCTGCTGGCGTGCAGATTCAGCCGCACAAGCTGCACCGAGCCATCTCTAGCCCAACCTTTACCCGAGCAAGACAGGATTATGGACCTACCCGATCAGTCACTACCGCCCGCCGCCGGCTCCGCTCCGGAGGACCAGCCTCACCACCTCCCTGGGGCGGAAGGTTCGTCACTGGAATCCTCACCGGAGGACGCGCCCCAGGTGGACGCTCCGGTAGCCCAGACATCTGGCCTTCGCCTAGAAGTATTAGCGCTCAGCGATATGGGCTGCGTCCGCACCAACAACGAGGATTCCCTTGGCTACAGTGAGGTACTCGGGCTTTACGTCGTCTGCGATGGTATGGGCGGCATGGCCAGCGGAGAAGTAGCCAGCGCAAGTGCCGTAGCCGCCATGTTTGAGACCTTTGCCGCCTCAGCCGGCTCCGGCGCAGCTATCAGCACCCGGCTGCTCGAGGCCATCGAGTCCGCCAACCAAAGGGTCTGGCAGCAGGGGCAGATCCCCGAGCACCAAGGCATGGGCACAACCGTGGTCGCCGCGGCGCTGGATGGCGACAAACTCATCATCGGCAATGTTGGCGACAGCCGCGCCTATCTGGTGGAGTCCGGCCAGTGCGTGCAGCTTACCGTCGACCACTCTTATGTCAACGAACTGATCCGCAACGGTACACTGACGGTGGAGAACGCCCACAGCGCCGACCTCAACGGCATGGAGTCCGTGATTACCCGCGCAATCGGCGCCGCAGCTACTGTACAGCCTGACTTCTTCTCCGTGGAACTGCATCCGCGGACGACCCTTCTGCTAGCCACCGATGGCCTCACACGATACCTTCTACAGGATGAAATTGCCTTGGTGCTGATCAATTCGCCGTTCGAATCCATCTGCCCGAACCTCATCCAACTCGCCAAAGAGCGCGGCGGACAAGACAACATCACCTGCCTGCTGCTGCGAGCACTTTAAGTCGTCACCACGATAGTCTCCATCGAGGCTCCCAGAGTAGTTAGAGACGCAGCACCTTCGACAATCTGGGATTGATTGTTGTGTTTGTTTGGAACGAAGAGTAGAGTTCCGTAGAAATTGAATTCATTGAGAGGCTGGCAATGGGACGCCCTGCGGACGTAGTGTCGTACATCGTGTCAGAGACCGATGCGGTGCTTGGGAGTGCTGGATACGTATACACACAAGGTGGAGTAGTCGCGATATCAGGGCTCCAGGCGTTCAATCAATACAACTGGCTGACGGACACACGCACCCTCAACGCCGTGGGCGACTTTCGCGGAATGGTGGCCAGTGCCCGTTGGACCACCGCCTACGATGTAGTCAGCAAGACAGGCGACGTCCTCGGCACAGTCGCCACGGTTGCATCCATCGCGAGCAATGCGATGCAATTGGCGCCGCAGTTCGAGGCGGTTTACCGGTCAAAAGACGACCCCCTCAGAAAGAGCCTACAATACACGAGCCTCGCCGGCATTGTGGCACAACGAACGCTGGCGGGCATCGTTACGGGAGGCGTGCATCTCATTTATTTGCCGCTGATTCTAGGATGCAATGCTGCCGCCGCGAACTCCCAGGATGGCGGCTTGAAGAGTGCTGTAGAGGTGTGTGCCACCGTACTCACGAACGCCGACGCACTGGTCCAGAATTCCGCGCGCTACGTCACAGATCCCAACAATCAGCAGTTGGTGTTGCAGCGCGTGGTCACCATCTCCATCAAGTGACGTGGCTCAACGCGGTCGTCGATTAACTTGGCGTCGGCATAATAGTTGCCTGCTCTAAGACGACTACTGGATATTTTGGCCGTAGGCCAAACATTTCCTTCGCAGTAATTAGTGGTTAGGTCTGTGCGGCTTCTGAAGCGAGTCAGTGCGGCTTCCCACAGAACTTCTCCAGTTCCTGCAGCACCACCGCCGTCGACTCACTGCCAGCCAGCTGAGACGGAGTGCACGCCTTCTTTCCGAATAGTGCTTGGCTGCCATACGCCTTGATCGCTCTCTCGATCGCATCCTTGACCAGGCTGCGGAGAACTGCCTCCTCGGCCGCCGATCGTAACAGGTAGTAACAATCGCCGGCTTGACCATGAGGGCAAACCTCTGGCGCTCCCAGTCCCGGAAGCCGCGCCAGCGACGACGGATGACTGTATCCATTCCCCGGAATCACCCCGGACAACATCCACGTCGAGTCTTCCACCTGGCACTTGGAGCCCTCGATCTGCAAGGCCGTGCCGAGCGAATCGCCATCCTGCCCCGGTCGAACTCCCAGTACAACGTAGTACTCGCTCGCACCCGACTGCAACATGGCGAAGGTCCAGAACTGGCCACGTTTGAAGTCCGGACAGAGCTCCCGGATACGCTCCGGTATCGGCTCATAGCGGACTGTGTCCGGCTTGAAACTAATGCCGAACATCGGGTCATCCTGGGGCTGGACCCGGGATGCTGAACTCGCTTGCGCCTGCGCTCCGGCACAGCCCAGACACATGACCGACAGCGTGATAAGCAAACGGATCGCTCTCAATCGCAAGGATTCCTTTCAAGGGGTCGTATCGCCTAGGCAGATAGAAGAGGCACTAAGAGCATTTACAAACAATTCTATAGTAAGTACACGCACCAGCCGATGACGCAATCCGGTACGGATTTGCCCGCCTTTGCAGATAGTCCGATACCCATTGTGTCCCGTCGAATCCGGCCGCGTGCCCGGCCGCATGCGTCGCAGTCGGCGCGAAGATCACCACGTCCCCCATCTGCGCAGAATAGCCCGTAGCAGACACTGCGGCGAATCCGGCCTTGATAAGGTATGGCCCGTAGTCGCCGCCATTGTGCAATCCCACCGTGGTGGCCCCGCCCGCGATAAGCGCCAATCCTACATATCGCCCGCACAACCCGATGGAAGCGGTTCTGCCGTCAGCATTGGTATCCAGCGCTTTGGCAAACGCAGCAACATTGAAGCACTTG
>CAZPZL010000287.1:0-4106 GCA_964590925.1 uncultured Granulicella sp. | reverse complement strand
TTCAGTGTGTGGTGTGTTGATCGGACTCTCTGGCGCAGATGCAGATAAGGCTGCGATGGCGCAGGCGCCAGCGGCTGCTCCTGCGGCAGCAGCCTCTACGGCACAGCGCGGCACGGTAAAGGCGATTGCAGGCAGTACGCTAACGATAATCACCGATGCAGGGCAGACGCTGACTGTCAATGTTGCCGCTAACGCGAAGATTCAACAGTTGCCCGTGGGCAGCACCGACCTGAAGGCAGCACCGGCCGCTCAGTTGAGCGACATCGCCGTGGGCGACCGCGTACTGGCGATCGGCAAGGCAGGAGATGCTGTGAGTAGCTTAAATGCGACTCACGTAGTGTTGATGAAGTCCGCCGACATCGCGCAGATGCAGGCACAGCAGCAAGCCGACTGGGCAGCGCGCGGAGTGGGCGGAATTGTCAGCGCAGTTGACCCGTCGATCAGCACAATTACACTGACGGTTGGAGCAAAGAAGCTGGTGGTTAATACATCCGCCAAGACGCAGTTCAAGCGCTTCAGCAGTACCTCGGTGAAGTATGAGGACGCAAAGCTGGGAACACTGGCCGATATTCAGGTGAAGGATCAGCTACAGGCACGCGGAGACAAGTCCGCTGACGGAGGCTCAATAGCAGCCGAAGAGGTGGTGAGTGGATCGTTCCAGAATCTCTCCGGACTGCTTCTCAGTGTTGATGCTGCAACAGGAAAGATTACGCTGAAGGATCTGGAGACGAAGAAGATTGTGACCGTCGCTGTGACATCGAACGCAGACATTCGCAACCTGCCATTGATGATGGCCAATCGCATTGCAGCGCGCTCCAGCGGCGGTGGACAAGGTGGCGGACGCGGCGGTGGACAAGCAGGCGGCGCGGATGGCGCCCGGCGCTCGGCGGGAGCGGACTTGGCACAGATGGTTGCGCGTCTGCCGACGAGCACATTCGCAGACCTGCACAAGGGCGACGCGGTAATGATTGTGGCCTCAGAGCCGACACCGGGGGCGAGTGTGTTAAGCGCGATTACGGTTTTGACCGGGGTGGACCCAATCCTGACCGCGAACCCGAACGGCGGCATGAGTCTCTCGATGAGTCTGGGCGGCGGTGGCGGCGGTGGCGAGTAGAGTTTTCAATTTTGTTACGATGCAGATTTTTTAGGATTTTTAGGAGCAGTGATGTCTTTTAGATTGCGTTGGATATTTGTTCTGCTGTCTTTGATGGTTCCGTCTATGTTGTCTCCTGTTGCGGCGCTGGCACAGGCGTCGGCGACTACAGCTGTTGCGGCTACTGGAGCCACGACCACAAGCGCGACCGTACATGGACTGGTGGTGGACCCCGACAATGCTCTGGTACCAGGAGCGACCGTGACACTGACGCCGGCCTCGGGTAAGGCTCAGACCACTACATCCAAGAGCGACGGAACCTACAGCTTCCGCAGCGTGGCGGCTGGAATCTATACGCTGAATGTCAAGGCGGCAGGCTTTGCCAACTTCTCCAAGCCTGAGATAACGATTGAGACAGGAGCGAATCTGGATATTGATGCAACCCTGCCACTGGCCGAGCAACAACAGGAGGTCGACGTTACGGCGAATCCTGTGACGCTCAGTGTGGACCCGTCCAGCAACGCCAGCGCAACGGTGATTACCGGTGCAGCGCTCGATGCTCTTTCGGACGATCCCGACGACTTGCAGAGCGAGTTGACGGCACTGGCTGGACCTTCGGCTGGACCGAGTGGCGGACAGATCTATATCGATGGATTTACCGGTGGGCAGTTGCCGCCGAAGTCTTCGATTCTGGCGATCCGCATCAATCAGAATCCCTTCTCGGCGCAGTACGACCAGCTTGGATATGGGCGCATCGAGGTCATCACCAAGCCGGGAACGGATAGCTATCACGGCAACTTCACGACGATGTACGGAGATAAGTCTCTGAATACAGAGACGCCGTATGTGGGCGCCAGCGGACAGCCGGACTACCACACGCTCTTCTTCATGGGCAATGTGACCGGACCGGTGCCAATGCGACAAGGGATGTCGTTTACTCTGTCTGGATCGCACCGTGCGATGGACAACAATACGATCATCAATCCTTCGGCGTTCTACAGCGACCCGGCGATCTCGACAACGATGATCTGCAATCCGGGATTGGTACTAGGCAGCTACACGACCTGCTCGGTCAACGCGTTCCCAACCTCTGCGCGCGCTCTGGCTACGCCGGCGACGCGCTGGGACATCAGCCCGCGCGTGGATACGATGCTGGGCTCGAAGAACACGCTAACGGCGCGCTATCAGTACGAGTCGGGGACCAACCGGACCAACCCCACAGTGAGCAGCCAGCTGCTCGATACTAACTCGAACAGCTACAACAACGAGCAAGAGATCCAGATCAGCGAGACGCAGTTGATCAACAGCAAGGTGATCAACGAGACACGCTTCGAATATCAGCACAGTTCGTCGCACTCCAGCCCGCTCAACACCGACCCGTCGATCAACGTGACGGGCGCGTTTGCCTACGGCGGCGGCACGGCCGGATACGGAACAGGCGACCACGTCGAAGTGCAGAACTACACCTCGATCCAACTGGTGAAGAACTTCGTGCGCTTCGGCGGAAGGCTGCGAACATCGGGCAACAACAGCTTCTCGATCAGCGGGCAGAACGGCTCGTTCAAGTACGACAACTTGCTGGATCCTTGCACCGACCCCAGCGTGACGAATAAGCCGAGCAACTGCGCGACACTCGTAACGACGCCGTGCGTGGTGACGAACATGAACACGGAAAAGGACGCGAATGGAAAACCCATTCTTGACGGGAACAATAATCCAATCTACCTCCCGCTCTACTCATCGTACCAGTGCGGGATTCCCAGCCAGTTTTCCTATACGAACTATGCAAATCCCTATACTCCCACTGTTAGCGCGCGCGAGACCGACTTGGGGATGTATGCCGAGGACGACTGGAAGGCCCTGCCGAATCTGACCATCAGCTATGGGATTCGGCTGGAGACGGAGAACGTAATCAACAGCAATCACGATCTGGCACCGCGCGTCTCGCTGGCCTACGGCGTTCCGCGCAAGAACGGCAAGACGACGACGGTTCTGCGCGGCGGATTCGGCGTCTTCTACAACCGGTTTGGTCTGGGCAGCATCCAGTCGCAACTCGCTCACGATGGAGTCAACTCGGAGAGCTACACCTATACCGATCCCGGCTCCGGTTGCGTCCCAGTTTTTAACAGCGCGACGCCGTATAGCAACGCCTGTGTCCCAAAGAACTCAGCAGGGACGCCGGCCAGCGTAACGCCGACCGTAAACGCTCCCAACCTGCGCAGCGCGTATATTATTCAGTCGGCGGGGACTGTGGAGCAGCAGGTGGGCAAGTACGCGAGCGTCTCGGTGACGTACCTGAACGCGCATGGAGAACATCAGTTTTTGTCGCGTAGCATTCCGGTTGCCGACTCGGTGGGCTGCACAACCAACGTGAGTTCGGCAACCATACTTAACTGTAACCAGTCTGAGGGCATCTTCCGGCAGAACCAGATCAACATCAACACAAACATACGCACACCGAAGGGTTTCACCATCTTCGGGTATTACTCGGCCAACTGGGCGAACTCAAACGACAGCGGCATCACTGACCCGTTCAACGGCTCGACAGACTACGGACGAGCGAGCTTCGGCACGCGCAGTCGATTGTTTCTGGGTGGAAGCGTTCCGCTTCCCTATCACCTCACGGCCAGCCCAATGCTACAGGCGCAGTCGGGATCACCGTATAACCTCACGCTGGGAATTCCAGACAGCGTGACACTGGGAGGCAATGATCGGCCCGCTTTTGCTCCAGGTATTTCAGCGTCCAATGCAAACTGCCTGCTCAAAAATGACTTCGTGAATGCAGACCAGATCACTGGAACTAATCAGGTCATCAACAATACGTCTAGCCAGATTCCGGTGAACTTCTGCACCGGACCGGCCAGCGTCTCGTTCAATTTGAGGTTGGGACGGACCTTTGGCTTCGGACCTAAGACTGCTGCGGCGCTTGCTGCTGCCGCGGCGGCGTCACAGAGCGGTGGTCCTGGTGGACCAGGGGGCGGTGGGCGTGGCGGAGGTGGAGGAGAACGTGGCG
>CAZPZL010000286.1:0-4107 GCA_964590925.1 uncultured Granulicella sp. | reverse complement strand
GTTTGTGTTGGGTGTGTTGAACAAACGGTTGACACGTCGCGGAGATGCGCAGGCAACGTGTCTCGCCCTGCAGATTAGCGTCGACGGCGAAGCGATAGTAGCCAATGCCGGTCACATGCCCCCCTATTTGAACGGCATGCCCGTAGATATTGAGGGCGCCCTCCCGCTCGGCATGATCGAAGTCGCGGGGCCTTCTGTGATGCGCCTTCAGTTGAAACCGGGCGACACAATCATGCTCATGTCTGACGGCATTGTGGAGGCGACCAACGCTGAAGGCCATCTTTTCGGCTTTGAGCGCATCCACGAGTTGCTTCGCACAGAGATGACCGCTGCAGATTTGGCCACTGCGGCGCAAGACTTTGGTCAGGAAGACGACATCAGCGTCATCTCCATTACCCGCACAGCCGTTCTTGTACCTGCCGGCGCTTGAACGTCACGGAGGTTAAGCAGAAGGCAGGCTTCAAATTGACGCGTATTTCCGCTCCCGCGTCGATGGCATTTCAGCACCGCTCACGATGCGCAAGAAATTCGAATTTCGAGTGGATGACCGGCAATCCGCACAGAACTCGAAAATGGGGTAATGTCCGAATAGCCGACTATTCGGCCATGTGGACCGCAGCAGGGAAATACGCGCAATGGCATTCCTTTACCCTGCGGCGTTTATCAGGACCAACCGTGCAAATTCCGCCTAAATCGCTCTTAATGAGCGCTAAGGCCTGATAGCACCTGCGGAGAATTGGAACGAGATCTTTTGTGCAACATTGAGGGTGAATACGACGCGCCGTGAGCATTGCGCAATAAAGCGGCAGCTTACGAGTTGTGCGAAGGGTTCCGTGGTCCACAGTTCGCGTCATCGGAAAGGAACTGCGGAAGCCTGAAGTCGTGGAAGAGTCGGGAATCTAAAAACAGAGTCACCGAAGAAATCGCATCATCCTCAAGCGTGAGCACGTGGATGGAGTGAAAGTTCCACCGTTTGTCTGTTCCCGAGAACTCATAAATGGCAAAGGCAGGCTGGCCATTGGCGGACGTGGGCATCAGGCGCAGGCCGCCACAGGTCTTCCATGCTGCAGCGAAGAATGTTCCGATGTTCTCGCGCCCGATAAACCATTGCAGCCACGGCGGCATGACGGCGGTCGCATCATCCTTGAGCAGAGCCACGAAACCGTCGACATCGTGCCCCTCCCAAGCCTGCAAGTAACGCTCAAGGAGCTCTTGCTGCCTGGGGGTTGGCTGGGAATCAAGCGGCGGCCGGCGGTCAGAATAGCGATGCGAGAGCGTCTCGCGCGCTCGCTGCAGTGCACTGTTCACGGATGCCGTGGAACCGCCGAGCAGAGATGCTGCTTCAGCAGATGCCCAACCGAGGACATCGCAGAGCATGAGCGCAGCGCGCTGGCGCGGCGGTAACTGCTGAATCGTAGCGACAAAAGCAAGTTGTACGGACTCCCGCGCAGTGTAGCGCATCTCGGGATTCGGCGCGGCGTCGGCGAGGCCCTCAAGACTTGCTTCTGGATACGGTTCGAGCCAGGGCACGTCGAGCGCCGGGCCGCCTTCCATCTTCGGCGGGCTGGCAGTGCCAAGCTGGTCGGGCAGATATCGCTGCTGATCCTTGCGGCCTTCGAGAGCATTCAGGCACGCGTTGGTGGCGATCCGGTAGAGCCATGCGCGAAACGATCCACGCTCGTCTGAGGCGCTGGCCTCGAAGCTCGAGAAGCTGCGCCAGGCGCGAAGATAGGTCTCCTGCACGAGATCGTCGGCTTCGTGCAGCGAACCCAACATGCGGTAGCAATGCAATTTGATTTCGCGGCGGAACGGTTCGGCGAGCCGCTCAAAGGCCTGGTCTTCTCCGAGATTGGCAGGTTCAATCGCCATTGCGTTCGATTTTAGACCTCGCGTACGAATTATCGGGGCTCCGTCAGACCGCAACGGCCTCGAGCCCTTTCCCGGAGACGATAAAGACATCGCCCAGGGAGCGATCCGGATTCAGTACCAGTTCAACGACCGCAGTCGCGACGTTGCACGAGGTCGGCGGCGCAGCCATTCCCTGAACGAAATCTGCCGCCGAAATCCCAAGGTAGCGGGAGTAGCCGATGATGGTATGTTTCCCGAGATCGGTGTCGGGGACGATGCGCGGCGCAACGGAAATGAATCGCAGCCCGAGAGCGAGGCGATCTGACTCCTTCTGGCTGTAGTTGGCAATGAAGATCTGGGTGCGCTTGGCTCCGGAATAGCCACCGGAGAGCGGCGAGCCAGCCAGAGCGGCACCGCTCGAAAGGAGCACCACCGAAGCGCCTACAGGGAGAGGACGCGAAAGCGCAGCTTTGCAGAAGTTGAATGCAATCTTGACGTCACCTTCACAGTTCGCGGAGAACTGCTGCCAGGTTTGTTCGTGGATCGGCGCGGCTGGCGGAAAGACCCCGCCACCAAGGATGAGGATGTCAGGCTTCATGATCTTGAATACTTTGCACGGTGTATTTTCTTCCGTTGCATCAAGCGCGAGAATTTCGACACTGGGGACCTCGTTGGCTAGCTGCCGGAGCGGCGCTTCTTGTCTGGCCACCGCGAGAACGCGTGCGCCTTTGCGGATCCCTGCTTCAACGATCCGCCGACCGATGCCACGGCTGCCGCCGACGACGATCATCTTCTTGCCGCTCAACGAAACCATCTTGTCCTCTTTGCGCCGGGGTAGCCATGCGCGCCTCTCGATGTCCGCAAGTCACGCGCCGTGATCAGTGCCTGCCTGCGCTCAGGTCGTCCGTATACCCCGCATCGATGCGGGGCCATTGGGCGATGGGTCGTCCTCCCGGCCACTCGGGTTCCCAGGTGGGCGAGCCGCTCTTGGTTCGTGTGATCGTGCACTGTTGTGGCCAGCCTGCCGGCGAGTCTTCCCACGGTTCCTGCCTCCCGTAGACGGTCAGGTCGAGCAAGTGGTAGTTGTTATCCATTACTTCGACACCGCGGCTTGTCGTCCAATACGTTTCGAAGACCTTGGATCCTTGCCGCAGATAGCAGACAAGGTGCATCCTGCCCACTTTGCGTCCAACCAGAAGGGTCTCGAGCGACTCCCGTGAAGCCGAGTACCAGGCGATCTCCCAGCCCATAAATTCGCGGTACCGGGCGCTCTCTTCATAAGGCCCCTGGCAGAACGTGGCGTAGGTGACGTCGCGAGAATGAATATAGGAGAGGTCGCGGATCTGCGTGGTAACCCAGGTGCACCCCTCGCACTGCTCCGACGCAGGGTGGCCTTTGTGCCACATGAAGTAGTAGGCAATCAGCTGCCTGCGTCCTTCAAACGTATCGAGAAGCGTCACCGGACCCTGCGGGCCAATCAGCGCTGTAGTCCCGTCCACCTCGACCATGGGGAGTCGCCTGCGAGCGGCCGCAATCGCGTCACCTTCATGCGTGTGCGCCTTCTCTCGAACCCGAAGTGCGTCCAACTCAGCCTGAAACATCGCGCGATCGACGATTTTGGGCGCTCCCAGCTCATCCTTCATCAAGACGGTCACAGTTCTCTCCTTTGCTGCACGGGCTTTTCGCTGAGACGTCGTTCTCATTCGCATTTACATGCTTTGGCGTCTGCTTCGCGCCTTCGAATGGCGGCTCCTGCAGGGTCGGTGATGATATCGACCCACAGCGGATGGGGCGCGGTCTCAGCGTCGTAGTTGTCGTGCCAGTTCCACCACTTGTACGGCGCGGTCTGCGGGTAACCTTCTGGCGAATCCCCCCACGTCTCCTGGCGGCCGAGTGCCGTCATATCGAGGTAGCTCCAGGTGGTCCCCATCGCCTCATCGCCGCGGCTGCTGATGAGGTAAGTGCGGAACACTTTGTCGCCGTCGCGGATGAATGCATTGTGGCCGTGCCACTGATCCACGCCGAAGTCCACGTCGAAGCCGTCCGTCATGGTGTACCAGGGCATCTCCCAGCCCATTCGTACCTTCAGGCGCGCGATGTCCGTCTGCGGCGCACGCGAGGCCCACGCGAGCGTGGTGTCGCGTGCGTTCAGATGAGACAAATGAGAGACCTGATCGGCGCCGACCGAGCAACCGCGGCAGGCGTGGTCGGGCCAGCCGAACACCCCGGGCTCGAAGAAGGCGCGGTAGACGATCAACT
>CAZPZL010000285.1:0-4119 GCA_964590925.1 uncultured Granulicella sp. | reverse complement strand
GGGCAGCATGAAGTCAATTATGAAGATGCTTCCCTCGGTCGGCCCCTTCGCCGGCATGGCGCAGGCCGCCGAGAACGTCGACGAGAAGCAGTTCAACCGTGTCGAGTGCATCATCAACTCGATGACCAACAAGGAGCGCCACGACCACGAGCTAATCAACGGCAGCCGCCGCAAACGCATCGCCCTCGGCTCCGGCACCACCGTGCAAGAGGTCAACAACCTCCTCCGCCAGTACGCCCAGATGCGCAAGATGTTCAAGTCCATGGGCTCCGGTGGTGGCATCAAAGCCCAGCAGCGCATGATGCAGCAAATGCAACCCAAACAGCGCTTCGGCAGGTAGTTTTTTTCTCAACGCACCTCTCGACTTGTCATCCTGAGCGCTGCCTCCACACCCACATTGTCATCCTGAGCGAAGCCGCCCGCGTATTTTGCGGGCGGCGTAGTCGAAGGATCTGCGGTTGCACTTGCCGTTGCTTTGCGCCTCACACTTCACCGAACATCTTCATCGGCTTGCCCCACGCCTCGCTCAAATCGACCCATGCAGGATTCTCTCGTTCAATCAGCGTAATCTTCTTTACCCGCGACCATCCCTTCAGTTGCTTCTCCCGAGCAATCGCGTCCTGTATGTACGGATGCCGCTCAAACCACACCAGCCGATTGCAGTTGTATCTCTTCGAGTAGCCATCAAAGCGGCCTTCCTTGTGCTGACGAATGCGAATCTCTATCTCGCTCGTCACGCCGACATAGAAGTTATGGCTTCGGCTCGCAACAATATATGTGTAGTACATGTGCTCTTCCATGATCACAGGCTAAACTCATCTCCCATCCCACTCAACGGAATTGTCCACCACGAACAATTGTCATCCCGAGCAAGCACTCCTCCCCCATTGTCATCCTGAGCGAAGTGCGCAGCGCGAGTCGAAGGATCTGCGGTTGTCCTTCTGCTTCCACGTCAATACTTCTCATGCCGAACGAACGCCTAGCTGTTCTGCTCCGAGCATCGCAACCGCAGATCCTTCGACTCGTTTCGCGCGATGCGCAAAACTTCGCTCAGGATGACAATCCGGTAGGAAGGGTCTACCATCAACGAATCAAGCAGCAAATGCAACCCAAACAGCGCTTCGGTAGATGATGGAGATCAGACTGTACTATCAACGAGATGAACATTTTCCGAACATCAATCTTTATCAGAATGATTTAGGGATAAAAAATGAGTTCAAAAAATGTGAGAGAAGTATTGTGGGTGGCTATTCGTGCACTCATAACGAGCGAAGGAACGCTTCAGGAGCGTCTAGCATGTGCTGGAATTGGATTGACTAGCCTTTCATCGGAGAACGACTTGCCGAAGAAGTACCAAGAAGATCTTGAGTCGATAATTTTAGATCTGACCAAGGAACCTGCTGTAGGAAATGAAGGGAAAATAGAGGCAACTACCCGCAAACTGAGCGATCAGGAAGCTACGCAGACCGCTACCAAAATCCTTGGTCTTTACACGCAGCTCAGAGGCGGAATATAACGAAAAATGTTGCGATTTGCCGTACAAAGGATTTGTTGTTGGATCGAATAATTAGTTAGTGGGAGAATGGCATGTCTTGGATTCGAAGCCTATTGCAGCCAATTTCCAAGCCTACGAGAAATAAGAATCATTCTCGGTCTGGACAGAGTATGCCAACTATGCCCACCGTTAAATTCGATCCATCTTCTGTGAGTAAGAGTGTCAAAGAAAATCTGCGAAGAAATATCGAGATGCTTGACGATCTGGGTAAGAAACACATCCAACCGATTTATAAAGTGGCATTACGCTCCGTATTGGCAGGTGGGGATCAGCGCATACTGTATATGGCACTAACGGAAATTGAGGGGATTACCCAAGGGCGGGCGATTGAAATCACACGCTCTTTGCAAAATAAAGCGAGGGAGCAAATTAATCGAGAGCGAATGCTCTCACTTGGTATCACTCACGCAAAATGGATGTATCCGAACGCCCCTTGTATGAAAGACCCATTTAGTAGTTGCCCATCAGCTGCTGACATTCAACAGGATTCTGCACACAGCTTGGCCAACGGGAAAAAATATGAAATAAGCAAAGGGCTATTTGTAGATGGCAAGTGGACATGGCCCGGATTTGAGGAAGGGTGTAAATGTCTTCCAAAAGTAATTTTGCCAGGAATGGAAGAGTAGGGGGCTAATAGACCACTCCTCCGTTCTTATTGAAGTAGGGAAGACTCCGCACCCCATTCATCATGTACTTGTCTCCTGCGATGAGTGGGCGTTCCAGCAAGGCCGCGCACCCGGGAACGTCTTTCCTCGCCCACCGTGCTACTGGGAACTACTTCCCTGCTTGCACGAGGACGAAGTCGGTTTCGATGCGCTTGCGGAACTCCTCGCTCATGCCGCCGAGTAGCTGAAACTCTACCTTGAAGGGCAGGCGCGACTCGTCGAAGGCCTCTTCCAGCCGCCACTCTTCCAACTCGGCAAACGCTCGAAATTGTTGTTTGCTATTTTCCTTTGAAAAAACAATAGAATAGATAGTGAGATGTGGTTGATGGGCGATGATCGACGGAGATGGACGACATGAGGCGGGTCTGGCGGTTGCTGCACTACATCCGTCCCTACGCGCTGTACTCGTTGGTGTCGGTCGTGCTGATGTCTATCGTCGGCGCGATGCAGGCGTTGCGCGTTTTTCTGGTTAAGCCGATCTTAGACAAGGTGCTGCGCCCTGACGATCAGAGTGCCAACTTTCTTGCCTTCCATGTTCCCTTCCTCAATCGCTGGGTTGATCTGCACTTTCTGGTGCCCAGTCACTTTCACAATGCGTGGTCGGTGGTGGCATACGCGTTGATTACATCGGCAGTGCTGAAGTCGGTCTGCGATTACACCGGGACGTATTTGGTGAACTACGCGGGCTTTGGAATGATTACGGATCTGCGCAACGACTTATACGATGCGATTCTGCGCCGGTCTGTAGCGTTCTTTCAGAAGCACTCGACCGGCATGTTGCTGTCGACGATTATCAACGACATCGAGCGTGTGCAGCTGGCCATGTCGACGATTCTGGCGGATTTTCTACAGCAATCCTTTACCTTCTTCTTTGTCTTGTGTGTGGCGATCAGTTACGGGGGAAAGCTGGCGTGGGTTCTGCTGCTGTTTTTGCCCGTGGTGATCTCGTCGGCACGACGCATCGGCCACGGTGTACGCACGACGACGCGCAGCGGGCAGGACAAACTGGCCGAGATTCAGAACATTCTGCACGAGACGATCACCGGCAACGGCATCGTGAAGGCCTTCGGAATGGAGCGGTGGGAGACGGAGCGATTTCGCAAGGCGGCGCGACGGCTCTTCCACGCCAACCTGCGCTCGGTGAGCGTGCAGGCGATCAGTTCGCCGCTGATGGACGCGATTGGCGCAGTCGGCATTGCGTTGCTTCTGCTGCTGGGACGTGAACGCATTTTGCAGCACACCATGACGGAGGGATCGTTCATCGCCTTCATTACGGCGGTTTTCATGCTGTACGATCCGGTGCGCAAGTTCGCGCTCTTCTACAACAGCTTTCAGCAGGCGTTGGGCGCAAGCGTCGAGATCTTCCGCTTTATGGATGCCGAAGACGACGTGCGCGAGAGTAAGCGCGCACGGGCGTTGAAGGGCTTCCGCGATTCGGTGCGCTTCGAGCAGGTCGACTTTGCCTATGAGAGCGATGGCGAAATGAAACAGGTGCTGCACGGTGTCAATCTCGACGTAAAGCGCGGCGAGGTGATTGCCATCGTAGGGCCGAGCGGAGCGGGGAAGTCGTCGCTGGTGAACCTGATTCCGCGATTCTTCGACGTGACCGGCGGATGCATCCTGATCGACGGACGGGACGTGCGCGAGGTGACCATCGCAAGCCTGCGCAAGCAGATCGGCAAGGTGACGCAGGAGACGATCCTGTTCAACGATTCGGTGCGCAACAACATCGCATACGGCCAGCCGGACGTGCCGCAGGCGCGTGTCGAAGAGGTTGCGAAGATGGCTCTGGCGCACGACTTCATCCAGCGTATGCCGGAGGGTTACGACACCATTATTGGCGAGAAGGGCGTGAGGCTGTCGGGCGGCGAGCGGCAGCGGCTGGCCATCGCGCGCGCG
>CAZPZL010000284.1:0-4122 GCA_964590925.1 uncultured Granulicella sp. | reverse complement strand
TCATGACCCAATGGTTTGCAAAGGACTTCTGCAATCCGCACTCTTCGCACTTGCACGTTTCGACCAATGCCATCGTCGTATCCTTTCGCCTGGCTCCGATCAGTCGCAAGTCTGTCGTCGCATTGTCGCGGCGGCATTCTTGCCGATCCTCAGAGGAGCAGACTGCCCACAGCTTTTCTATCGGCAGGTTTGCCTGTGGAATTGACCATTCGAGCAAAAAAATGCGCGCAGACCGAAAAAAGTTTAGAAGGCATTTCCATCTACCTGCATCTGGGTACTGTTACTTAGGTTTAAACTGTGCCGTTTCGGGAATACAGACAGCACAAGCGTCTATCATTCTCTTTGTCGATAAATATCATGTGCCATCAAACCCGACCGTGGAAGGAATGAAGACCGATGGGAGTGTCCCGTGTAATTACCGGATTTGCATTTTCGATTTTATTGGGCCATCTTGTGCTTTGGCTGCTCATTGAGAAGACTCTGTGGCCCTTCGTTCGCAAACATCATGTGATTGACCCCAAGCAGGACAAGGCTCGTCTGAGTTGGATCGTCGGTGTATTGGAACGCGCCATCTACACCGGCGCGTTGATGATTCCCGGCAGCGGCATTCAGTTGATCGCGGGCTTTCTGGCGTTGAAGGTGACGGCGCGCTGGCACAGTTCCTCCGGCCCGCGCTCGACCGTCGACAGCGACAATATATGGATCATTGGAACGTGGCTCTCGGTAATCTTCGGTGCGGTCGGCGCGTGGATTGCGTTGGGCCACCCGCCGATTCTGACCAACATCAAAACCATCAATCCCGTGCAATAGCTATAGATAGAGCAGCAAATGGGCTGGCGATTTAGACTTGAATCATAGGAGATTCGCCGCCATGACCAGCACTGCCACTCCACAGACTCTGCGCAAGACCGCGCTCAACGCTATGCACCGCGCGCAGGGCGCGAAGATGGTCGACTTCGGCGGATGGGATATGCCAGTGCAGTACTCCGGCCTCATCGCCGAGCACATGGCCGTGCGCACCAGTGTCGGACTCTTCGATGTATCGCACATGGGAGACATCCAACTAAGCGGATCGGGTTCGCTCGCCGCCGTCGAGCAGCTGTGCATGAATGACGCCTCGCGGCTCGCCGTCGGGCAGGCGCAGTATTCTGCTATGCTAACGACCGATGGCGCCTTCGTCGACGATGTGCTGGTTCACAGGCTCGGCGATAACGACTACCTGATCGTCATCAACGCTGGCACGCGGGAGAAGGATGTGGCTTGGGTACACCAGCAGATCGGCGCACTACCCGGCGTCCACATCAGCGATTACAGCGACCACTACTCGCAGATCGCCATTCAAGGTCCCAAGGCCGCAGCAACGCTGGCCAAGCTCACCGATACAGACCTCGGCGCGATCAAGAATTATTGGTTCGCATACGGCAAGGTATGTGGTTTGCATAACGTCATGATCGCGCGCACGGGCTACACCGGCGAGGATGGCTTCGAGATCTACATCCCCTCGGACGAGCCGACCAGCGCGCGCGTGTGGAATGAAATTCTCAACGCTGGCGCTGAGTTTGGCATACTCCCTTGCGGATTGGGAGCGCGCAATACGCTGCGCCTGGAGTCCGCAATGGCACTCTATGGCCACGAAATCTCTGACACGATTAATGTCTTCGAGGCGAATCTTGGCCGGTATGCCAAGCTCGACAAAGGCTCGGACTTCGCAGGCCGCGACGCTTTGGTCGCCATCGAAGCCGCCGGAGGGCCTCAGAAAAAACTCGTTGGACTAGAGATGATCGAGCGCGGCATCGGGCGCGATGGATACCCGGTCTTTACAATAGCGGGCGAACGTATCGGCGAAGTCACCAGCGGCTCCCCCGCGCCATTCCTACAGAAAAACATCGCGCTTGCCTATGTTCCTGTGCAGTTCGCCACCCTTGGCGAGATTGTCGCAATAGAAATTCGCGGCCAGCTTGTGAAGGCCAAAGTTGTCGCAACCCCGTTTTATAAACGACCGAAAAGAGCATGAGAACCGACTTGGAGATATTTGTAGAGTGTCGCGGCACGAACGAAATGCGGGAACTCTTCGCTGCGCCAAGAATGACAGTTCTATTGTCCCGGTTGATAAAAGTAATTACTAAACAAATCCAAGGAGACCGCGATGCAGTTTCTAGTTTTGACACGACGTAAATTGGATCTATTTCCAGCAGAGCGGTGGACGCCGGAGCTACTCAATAGCGAAAGCGAGCGGGTGCGAGCGATGTATGCCGCCGGATCACTGCGCTCGATCTGGCGGCGCAAAGATCTGCCCGGCGCGGCGATTATCTTCGAGGCGGCAAGCGAAGAGGAGGCGCGCGCGCTGGCGGCCTCGTTGCCACTAGCCCAGCGCGGAATGATAGAGTTCCCCGTCGTGACGCAGCTGGAGCCGTACCCCGGCTTTGGTCCTCGCTGATAAGAACATTTCTGCCCGGTTTTCCTGAATTGAACACACTACAATTTAAACTGGAGGAAGCTGAAAGCCATGCCCTATCCCACGGAGTACAAATACACCAAGGAACATGAGTGGATCTCGGTCGCAGGCAGCACCGGGTCCGTTGGCATCACTGACTATGCACAGGGTTCGCTGGGCGACATCGTCTTCGTCGAGTTGCCCAAGGTCGGAGACACGCTTGAGGCAGGCAAGATCTTCGGCTCTGTCGAGAGCGTCAAGGCCGTCAGCGACCTATACTCGCCAGTCTCTGGCACTGTCACTGCAATCAACGAAGATCTGAAAGAAAAGCCTGAGTGGGTCAACGCCAACGCCAATACGACTTGGATGTTGAGGCTCGATGTCACCAACCCAGCCGAGTTGGACACGCTGCTAACTGCCGAACAGTACGAGGCTTTTATCGTTGAGGAGACCGAGCACTAATGCGCTACTTACCCAAGTCTCCCGATGACCGCACGGAGATGCTTGCGGCCATCGGTGTCGACTCCACCGACGAGCTTTTCATCACAATCCCCGCGGAGTATCAGCTGACGCGCGACCTCGCGATCCCGCGGCAGCACTCCGAATCGGAGATCGTCGACCGCTTCCGGGCCTTCGCCGATGACAATGCCAACGGCTACGCCAGCTTTCTTGGCGCGGGCGCGTATCGCCACTACCGGCCAGTCGTGATTGACTCGCTGGTGCAGCGTGGCGAGTTCCTGACCAGCTACACGCCCTACCAGCCGGAGATCGCGCAAGGAACTCTGCAAGCTATGTTCGAGTTCCAGACCATGATCTGCGAGCTGACCGGCATGGAGATCGCCAACGCCTCGATGTACGACGGTTCGACCGGCGTGGCCGAGGCCGTGATGATGGCCGTGCGCGTCACCGGGCGCGACAAGGCTGTTGTTGCTCGCACCGTGCACCCCGAGTACCGCGAGGTGCTGGCGACCTACGCGCAGCATCAAGAGATTCCCATCAGCGAGATCGGCTACGCGAAGAATGGTCGCGTAGATCTGACCACTCTGGATGCAGCGATTACAGCCGATACAGCCTGTGTATTGATCCAGTCGCCGAACTTCTTTGGGACGATTGAAGACGTCGCCGCCATCGCCGAGATCGCCCACGCCAAGGGCGCGCTGCTCATTGTCACTATTGCCGAAGCGGTGTCGCTCGGCATCGTGAAGCCGCCAGCCGAGGCCGACATCGTCGTGCTGGAGGCGCAGTCGTTCGGCGTCGCGGTCAGCTTTGGCGGCCCCTATTGCGGCGTCATCGCGTGTAAGGAAATGTTCATGCGCCAGATGCCGGGCCGGCTGGTTGGCGAGACCAAGGACGCCGACGGCAAGCGGGGCTATGTCCTGACGCTGTCCACCCGCGAGCAGCATATCCGCCGCGAAAAGGCGACCTCGAATATCTGCACCAATCAGGCGCTGGTCGCGCTGATCGCGACGATCTTCCTCACCGTCTACGGCAAGCAGGGGCTTCGCGAACTCGCCGAACACAACCTCGCCAAGGCCGCGTATCTGAAGAGTGTGCTCGGTGCAGATGCAAAGGTTTTATTCGATGGCGCGCCGCGCTTCCACGAGTTTGTCGTCGAGCTACCAGCTTCGGCGGAGGAGGTGAATGCCTCGCTGCTCGATGAGAAGATCGTCGGTGGTCTGCCGCTGGCC
>CAZPZL010000283.1:0-4122 GCA_964590925.1 uncultured Granulicella sp. | reverse complement strand
CAACCAGATCCGCGCCGCCTTCGGCTTCATCGGCTCCCCCATCTGGTTCAAAACCAAACCCCGCAACAAAAAAACAGCAGACTAAGATCTTATCCTTAGATAGTGTTATTTTTGGTTTCTGCGATGCTTGTTCTTCGCATTCAGCAGTGATTCTGAGCCAGGATTAAATTCATGGCACAGATCAAGTCCTGGACGGTATCCGAGGCCTTTTGGCGTAAGGTCGACCCTTGATTCCCGTACGGCAAACCGCAACCTCTGTGCGCCGACGCCATTACAAGGGCAAAGCCGCCAAAGAAACAGTGTTGGCAAAAAACTATCGCCCGCACATCAAACAACGCAAAGAAGAGATCGCCGACAAGAGGCGCAAGCCACGCTACAAAGCCAGAAGATGGGTCGTGGAGCAAACCCACTCGTGGCTGAACCGATTCCGAAAACTGCTGGTCGGCTTCGAGAAGACGGAAGCCAGCTACATCGCGATACTCTCGCTAGCCGCAGCCATAATCTGCTGGAGACAAACCTCCCCTATTCACGGATAAGATCTAATGCGCTTATTCGAAGTGGTCTCCGCGATGTTGTGTGCCAAAGTCTTTCGATAGCGTACAGGACTTCAGCTTGCCGCTCTCATAAAACCTTACGCCGCCATCGCGCCGCGCGCCGTCGCCGAACAATCCCATAACTCCCCCGCTCATGCATGGAATGCCCTGCACGGTCTGGTCACCAGCAAGCCAGCACTGCTCCAGCTTTCCGCTCGGGTAGAACACCGTCATCGAACCCTCGCTCGGTCCCAGCAGCCAGTTGCCCCCGCTGCACTTCACCCCGGCAACCTCGGAGTCGCGTTGGAGCACTGCGAACTTCGGTCGACCGTCCGGCAGGAGATGAAGGATCGATCCCGGCGGCAACTTTGCCTCGCCAAACACAAACTCACGCGAGACCGCGCAGCTCTCCAGCCTCCCATCCGCATAGAGCCACGCGTATCCCTTGGCACATGGAACGCCCTGAATCACTGCGGGCTGAGAGAGCTTCGTTCGATGTATCGCGGGGCGAACCTGCGGTGTCTGCGACACCCCGTATCCCGCCGCCATCACCACCAGTACCACAGCCAACATGCTCATTCTCTTCATCGCAACCTTCCTTTCGGGCGGAGATCTGCTGGTTCAGTCACCCTCGAATCTGAACAAGAACATGGTCAGCCTATACTTCATCGGGTGCTCCTTCTTAAAGTTCCGCAGTTGCTCCGCACTCTGCCGCGTATTTGCGTCAGCCTGCAACTGCTCCATCAGCATGTCCGTCACATCCACCGTCGCCATTTTCTTGTCGATCCTGGCACCCTCCGGCACAATCGTCGTCACATGCGCCTGCGTCTCCACCGCCGCAAACATCGGCTTCATCGTCGGCAAAATGTTGTCGATCGGCGTGTTGCCCGCCATCTGCTTATGCGCCAGTTTCTGTTGGGTCTTCCCCCACTTGCTCAGTTCCGCGACCTTCTTCTGATCGCCCGCTGCCTTTGCCTTGTCCTGCTCCGCATGCTTCTCTTTCAACAGCGCCGCCCACATCGGCGAGTCATAGAAGGCCACCACAATCGATGTCCTGTCGAACGTCCCAACCTTCACCACCGTTTGTGCAGCCATGTATTGTGTGGTAACGACGATGAGGAGAAGAGCCAGTGAGCACTTGAAAGATCGCTTCATCGTAACCTTCCTTTCGGGCGGATTGAGCGGAGTCTTCTCCGCTGGCCTCACTATCGCGCAGAAGGGGCGCGAATGGAGCTTCGCATTCGCTGCGATATTGTTGACAAAACCCTACGCAACGGTTGAAGGCAATCAGAATCAATGGCTTGTCGGAAGTAAGTGCTGTTGGATGGCAAGGTGCGCGCCGACCTGCGTGGAGATCTCGCGCGCGGCGAGCTTCTGCGCATCGGCCAACTGCGCGACCGGGTACTCATAGCTATCGGACCAGATGAGCTTGGCGCTATGCACGTCGAGTAGCCGCGCGGTGATGCGCACGCGGTCGCCCGCGCGCTGCACCGTCCCATCCACCATCACGTCCATCCCCAACAATCGTGCCATAAACGGCATAGACAATCGCGCCCGCTGATAGGAACGCACCGTCGAGGGCGACAGCACATGCACTCCATCATCATGGGACAGATCGGCCACTAGCAGGTCGTTCAGCCCATGGGGATATGTCCCGCAGTCCAGCTCCGGGCTGAGGCACTCGAAGGGGATAACCGCAATGTTGGCGATGCCGTCGCCCGACGAGAGGTAGCGCGAGGGCCGGTAGAACTGCCAGTAGACGACAGTGAGGATCGCGCAGACGCCAATCGCCGTCTGCAGTATTTTGCGAAGTGTTCGCGACGGCGCGACTAGATTCGCGCTCGGCTGGCTGTCGGACTCCGCTCCTTCGATTACGACCTCGCCGACGAATCGATAGCCTCGCTTGGGCAGCGTCTCGATGAATTTTCCGGCCTCACTCTCGTCGCCCAGTGCCTTGCGTAGCTGCGATATATTGCGCGCCAGTCCGATCTCTTCGACGGTAGTGTCCGGCCAGATTTCTCGCATCAACTCGGATTTCTCGACGACTGTGCCGTGGTGCTCCAGCAGGATGCGCAGCGTCTCCGATACCTTGGGTGCTAGCGGCACCGTCTCGCCAGCGCGAAAGAGCAGCCGCTGCGCGGCGTCGTAGCGAAACGAGCCGAAGCTGTAGACGGGTTTAGCTGAGGAGTCGAACTTGACAGGTGTATTCATCGAGGCCGTGATTTATTGCAGGCAATTTTCCGCTAGCAACATCCTACCTTGACGGAGTGATTTTCATACGGCGAGGTGCCTCAGCAGATATGCAATTTTTCCGAGTGCGGTGATCTGTAGGTCTGGGCTTCGTCGGCAGCATCGCGCAGCAAGTCGATCCTTTCGCACGACCGCCTCAATCGGAGAGATACTGGTTTCAGGCCAAACTGATCAGGCCTCACATCAACCACCGCAAGTATTTCGGAGGCGCACCCCATGTTGCTCGCCCTGCTCGCTTCGCACGACATCACCAACCTCGCCGCCGACGACGCCACATTCAACGATGTCGTACACCACTGGCACCGCGACCTGCTCGCCTTCGTTCACAAGGATCTGCCCAAGCTCTTGTTTTTTCTTCTGATTGCCTTCGTTCTGGCGCGTCTTGTTGGCTTCTTCGTCAACCGGATGCTGGATCTGGCCGACCGTCAGGCCGACAATGCCCGTCGCGCCTCCGAGCTGCGCACCATGGCCGCCATCGTCCGTGCCACGGCCTACGGCATCATCGGCTTCATCGTTCTTCTCCACATCCTGTCGATCTTCGACATCAACCTCACCCCGTTGCTGGCATCCGCCGGAGTCGTTGGCGTGGGCATTGGACTGGGCGCGCAGTCGCTCTTCAAAGACATGCTCAACGGCATCTTCATCCTCGTCGAGAACCAGTACAACGTCGGCGACAACGTCAAGATCGCAGGACTCTCCGGCGTGGTTGAAGACCTCACCCTGCGCCTGACCACCGTGCGCGATGCCGACGGCACGCTCTACTCCATTCCCAACTCGCAGGTCGCCACCGTCGCCAACTACTCACGCGACTTTTCCGTCGCTACACTCACCCTCTCAGTAGATGCTACAGCCGACCCCGAGCACGTCCTAGCCCATCTGCGCGAAACGGCGCTGGCCGTCCGCAACGATCCCGCCTTCGCAGAGATCGCCCTCGCCGACCCCACCATCCCCGGTATCGATGCCATCAATGGCCGCGTCGTCAGCTACCCCATCAGCATCCGAGTCGCCACCAATCAAAAGGACGCAATCCTGCGCGAGCTGCGCCGCCGCATCCTCGCTGCCTTCGAAGCCAACGACATTCCCCTCGGCACCGACCCCAACAACATCCTTCATCTTCGCCAATCCGATCCCACTGCACCACCGCCACCAACCCTCTCCACCTAACCCGCGTGCGGATCTCTCGTCAAACAATACGCAGGATTCCACAGAAAGCAGGATCTCCAGAATGCCGCAAGATTTAGGCCGCAGATTCGCTTACATTACACAACTCGTCGCCGCACTGATTGCACTTGCCTCGCCCTGCCTCCTTGCGCAACAAGCCGCACCTTCGCCCGCCCCG
>CAZPZL010000282.1:0-4127 GCA_964590925.1 uncultured Granulicella sp. | reverse complement strand
CTGCATAACGACGGCCATGGCGAACATATTGACGCCGCTCATCAGGATGGTCATGAAGGCGAATGAGACGCCGGAGACGGCGCGCGCTCCCTCGCCGAAGCGTAGTTGCAGATAGCCCGGAACCGAGTGTGTCTTCGAGATGTAGTAGAACGGCATCATCACGATGCCGAGGAAGAGCATCGCAGGAATTGCGCCGATCCAGTACCAGTGGGTGGCCAGAATGCCGTACTGATAGGCCGCGCCCGCCCAGCCCATCAACTCGAGTGAGCCGAGGTTGGCGGAGACGAAGCTGAGGCCAGCGATCCATGCTGACATCTCACGGCCCGCCAGAAAGAACTGCTCACTGGTGTTGGTCGAACCCTTCACATAAAAGCCGATGAAGATGACCATTGCGAAGTAGAGCACAAGAATCGCAATATCGACGGGAGCAAGGTGGGTCAACTGGGTGGCTAGCAGCATTGCAGCAGGCATCGGGGCAACAGGCATCGGGATCGGATTTCCATTCTGCCAGCGAAGTTGGAGCTTCTTTGGCCGGGCGAATCAGAACAGTAATTTATCGGACTAGAGAAATATACGCATTTCAAGGTACGACTGTCATGTTGTGTAGCAAGCAGCAGCTCGTGCAGTTTCCTGTAATGGCGTATCTAGACGAGCAATGAGTATAAGCAGATCCCTCTGCTTTGCCGCGGAATGACAAGCAAATCTGTCTACAGTAATTTAGGCCCCGCTCTAGTAATCCGCGCTATGCGCAGGCCTTTACACGGACTCTGGCGTTGGCGCCTCAATCGTCTCGACTGGCCATACGGCTTCGGCCCCCAGCAGAACCAGAGCGACCCAGAACAGATCGGCCCCCAGAAGATGCAGCAGTTGCATCCACGCCGGGGCAAGCAGAATCACGTCGGCAACGCCCAGCGCGAACTGCAGCCCAAGTAGACCCAGAACCCAGCCTCCAAGGCGAGTGCAGTGCGCGGTCGTCGCGACTGCTCCACCGCGTCGCGAATGTGCCACCAGCCATACCGCAAACATCGCTGCGATCAGCGCGACCGCCGGATGTACCAGTCGCAGGCGAAGCAGCATTGGCGATGTGGCCGCCAAATCCTGCGCAAACGAGGCGCTGAGCGAAGGAGCAGGGAAGAGCGTGTCTCCCAGCGCCGCAACCGATCCTGAAATGCCTACAAAGATGGTAGTTGCAAGTCCTTCGATGACTCCCACCAGAGTGCGCGACGCAGGCAGGTCACTCCAGCTTTGCCGGGTCGAAAGGAAGTGTGCGGTCAGCGTCAGCGCTCCCATCAAAAGCAGCGTGTTCCCCAGATGGATTGCCAGCAACACCACACGTCCGGTGGAAGGATTGGCGTTGACGTAGTTCAGCTTGACCAGAAGCATGCCCAGCAACGCCTCATTCAGCAGTAGTAAAGTCGACGCGACGGCAAACCCGCGTGCCGCCTGCCCCTTGATTGTGGTGCGAAAGGTCCACATCAGCAGCGCTAGTACCAGAAAGGTCGAGCCACCCACCATCATGCGATGGCTGAACTCGATGATGGTGTGAAATCCCGGTGAGACCGGAATAACCTCTCCATTGCACAACGGCCAATGGTTGCCGCAGCCCGCGCCTGAGCCCGTGGCCCGCACCAGCGCCCCCCAAACGATGACAACGAGGTTGCAGAAGACAACGAACCAGGCAAAGCGCGCAAGCGAATTGCCTGGTTCGAGCGAAGCGGTGCGTGACAGCGGCAGTGCGGAGGATGCAGTCATCGTACGATCCTAATAGGCTGGGACGATCAGCAGCGCGTTCTCGCCTGTACTGCCTTTTATGGCAAGTATTCGCACCTGCTCGTTCTTTTGAAATTCGTACTTAAAGTTAACCGCTACCCCTGTATCGGTATCGGTAATCGTCTTGGCGTCGAGTTGGAAGGTCTCTTCGGCACCTTCCATATTCATTATTGTCAACTGATGTGCCTTCTTGTTGTAGCGCAGCACGATGCCCATCGGCTTGATCAGTGGAGCCGCGCCCAGATCGCGCAATGCGACCAGTGTGCGTACGCTTCCGGTGCCGAAGTAGAAAGCGATAACCTGTGTGTCTTTTGTGGTCAGTTGGTCGGGGGTGACCGTTCCGCTGCTGATGTTCTTGTCAAAGTCGATGGCTCCGCCGGTCTTGGCCAACCACTCGAACGATCCCGGAGTTCCATCATCGGTCGCAATCGTTGTCATCTGAATCTTGGGATGGACGACGGTAATCGCGCCCGTCAGCGCGTGAATTTTGTACTGTGCCTGCGCGACGGCGGTGCTTACAATCAGGCAGCTCGTAAGTGCGAGGGTTCTCGACAGCAACTTCGGTGACTTCATCATAGCGGGCTCACTTTCTGATGCATGTTGCGAATCTTTTCGGCAGGCTCTCAGCGAGGGCGATGCCACGAGAACAATACTATATCTCTCCACTGGTGAAAGGGGATAGGGGGAGCTTTGTTCGACTTAATCATATGTAGTTATTTCAGTATGTAGAATAGCCGGGCAACTTCTCCACAGGAGACTACTTCGTGAACCAGCCCGGATTTGACGAGACGGCTGCCCGATACCTTCGCTTTGCCGAGGAGGAGGCGCGCGGGCGGTCACCGCTCTATGAGGTGCTGGCGCGTGGAGTTGCAGGAGACAGGGAAATCCTCGCTTTTCTGTCGACGCTGCCACGGGAGAAGCGGCAGCCGAATCTGCTACTCGCCGTGGCGCGTCTTCTCTTCGGTACGCCAGCTCGTTGGACAGAGTTTCGTGCGTCTCTTATGGGCAATCTCGATTCGGTGCGTATGCACATGATGACGCTTTCGACTCAGACCAACGAACCGGCTCGATGCGCCACCCTGTTGCCCGTGCTGGCGCTGCTGCCGCAACCGCTGGCTCTGATCGAGGTTGGAGCGTCGGCGGGGCTCTGCCTGCTGCTGGATCAATATAGCTACGATTACCGGACGAGGCGTGTTCATCCCGAGCGGGTGGATGCGAGGACGCCTGTATTTTTCTGTATGGCAAGCGAGTTAGTGCCGCTGCCGACTGCGATGCCGCAGATTGTATGGCGGGCCGGAATAGATCTGAATCCGCTCGATGTCTCGCAGCCGACGCAAGCGGCGTGGTTGGAGACGCTGGTGTGGCCGGGGCAGACGGAACGGCTTGCTAATCTGCGAGCGGCCATCGGGATTGCGGCGACGATGAAACCCCGGCTGATTCGCGGCGACCTGCGCGGGGACCTTGCACGGCTCGCAGAAGAGGCTCCGAAGGACGCGACGCTCGTCATCTTTCACACGGCTGTTCTTGCGTATGTCTCTTTGCAGGAGGAGCGGGAGTCGTTTGCCCGCGAGGCGATGTCGCTGGGGCAGTTCTGGATCTCGAATGAGTCACCACGCGTCTTCCCTGAAATTGCAAAGCGCGTGGGGGAGAATGGAACGCCGGGGCGGTTCATGCTCTCTGTGAATGGCGAGCCGGTGGCATGGGCTGATCCGCATGGAGCCGGGATCGAATGGATTGCAGATCCGGCCTAATGGTGCGCAACTTATGCGTTTGATACGACGATCCGCTGGATCTGAGCATCCAGCCGTATTCCTTTCAATTCAATGAATAGTCACTGCTCCGGCCATTGCTATTGTCCGATGTTGATATTGGATCTTGCCATGCAAATCCGTGATTGCTTTTTGATCGGTGCCAGTAGCCATAGGTCGTCAGCTATAAACTCTATGGCAGGAACGTCGTTGCTATGCGTGGGGGTGGGTGGTAGCCTGCAAATGCTGGTCAATTTTGCGATCTTCCTGGAGCGATGCCCCTCATGCAGAAGAGCTACAACGGAATTACAGTCCCGGTCAACGGTAAGGCAATCGAGTACGACAACGGCGTTTACACCGTTCCCGACCATCCCATCCTCCCCTTTATTGAGGGCGACGGTACGGGCCGCGACATCTGGCGAGCCTCGCGGCGTGTCTTCGACGCCGCCGTTGCCAAGGCCTATGGCGGCAAGCGGCAGGTCGAGTGGTTCGAGGTGCTTGCCGGCGAGAAGAGCTATCGCAAGACTGGCGAGTGGTTGCCCGACGATACTGTCAAGGCGACGGTGGACTTCCGCGTCTCCATCAAAGGCCCGCTAACGACGCCCATTG
>CAZPZL010000281.1:0-4132 GCA_964590925.1 uncultured Granulicella sp. | reverse complement strand
CATAGACGACGTTCAGGTATCTGACTTCGAAGTGCTGGGTTACTACCCGCTCGCCGCCATCAAAGCTCCGGTGGCGATCTGACATGAGGCCCAAAATGAACGTGAAGATCAAGGTGATGGACCACCACAACCGCACGGCGACCCTGACCCAGCAGCAGGCCCAGATCGTCCAGCAGACCTTGCACGACATGCTGCAAGGCAAGTTGAGTTTGCGGCTGGCCAACGACATCATTATCAGCAAGCTGGCCGACGCGAAGCAGCCGGTCCAGTTCCCGTCGTGAACTGGAAGCGCCGCGTGGGCGGTCTCCTCGTGGGCATCGCGCTCGCCTGTATGGTCGTCGCAGCGGCCATGACCTACACGCTGCTGCGTCGCTGATACAACTCGTTACGACTTTAGCCTGTCCGACGATATAGGATGGAACCCCACATCGATCCCCCGGTTGGTGTGGCCTCAGCCGGCCTGCATGCGCGGCTCTTTTTCCATCTACTTCCGAGGCACGCATGCTGGAGACTCTGGGCTGGTCTGTCGCTCTTGTCGCGTGTATTGGTGCAGGCTTCATCATCGGCGTGAACTGGGCGAGCCATCGCAGCGGGCGCATCCTCAGCAGCATGACGGGGGCTGGAGATCGCTGATGCGCAACCCGCTACAAGGCGTCAAGAACTGGATCGCCAACTGGCTGATCCGCAGATACACCAAGGGGATGAAATTGAGCGACTCGACTCTGGACAAGGAACAGCGCATCGCTGACCTTCAACGAGAGCTTAATGCCCTCAGACTTGGGCGCGCAGTGTCGCCCAATGCGCCGCTGTCAGAGTCTTTGGTTGCGAACCTGCAGCCTTCCACGCCTCTCTCCCCCGGCCCAACGGCTGCAGAGTTGCAGGCAGTGCAGCCTGCTGTCGCGTCCATGCCGCCCCGGGCGCTGGAGCCTCTCCCGTCCGTCACGCCTCCCGAGTCCTCTGTGACTCCCCCCACCGTCGAACCCCTTGTCACTGACATCGAGCCCATCATGTCCAACGAAACGCCGATCAACCAGGAACCCACTCCGAGCCCCGCACCGGCAGCCAGCGCGACGCGCGCGGTGTTGCCCGACGTGAAGATGCTCGCGCCGATCCTGAAGATTGCGCTCGCTACACTGTCTATCGAGCAAATGGTCGAGATCGGCCTGCACGTGAAGATGGGCGCGCCCGGCTTCCAGCAGTTCCTCGAGTCCGATATCGCGAAGGTGAAGTTCCGCGAGCTATACGGCACGTACTGCGAGTTCCTGGCGGGCAAGGTGAAGTGATGTTCTGCATCTGGTGGCGCCTGCTCAGCCCGCGCTCGGCCTGGAACCGGCACGCGGATGTCTACCCTACCGAAGCTGAAGCGAGCCTCGCTGTGCCGCTTGTCGTGCGTATTGGCGCGGGCGCGGTGGAGTGCATGATCCTGCCGACTGATGAGACGCCGCCAGAATGAAAAACCCCGCCGAAGCGGGGCTTTCAGAACAGGCGCGGGTAGAACGGAAACGGTGAGAGCGGGTAGAAGGGAACCGGATACGGGTAAGGCGTGTAGCACCCGCAGCGGCCCCATCCGTTCGCCACCAGGTAGGGAATGTAGGACGGCAGCACACCGAACGGCCCCACGCGGGGGAAGAAGCCACCGAAGCCAAACATATGCCCTCCTGCTTACGACGGTCCTACGTTGATCGGGTTGGCCGTCTGCACGCCAGTCGTCACCACACCGAGGTTGCCGGTGACGACGTTCTGGTTTGTCGCCTTCGCCCTCTGTGTGCGGTGTTGCGCAGCGGCCATCTGCACGCTCAGAAACAGAGCCTGCGACTGCGACAGAGCTGCGAGTGCGTTGATCGGAAAGATGATCATGCCGATGCTCCTGACGAAGTGAGAGCAGCCGGCCACCGAAGTGACCGGCCGTCCGCGTTACGCCACGTTGACCGGGCTTGCCGACTGCGCTCCAGTCGTGACAGCGCCAGTGTTGCCAGCGATGACGTTCTGGTTGGTCGCGTGAGCGATCTGGGTAAGACCGGACAGCGACGAAGCGATGTTCGACAGGATGGCGAACTGTTGTTGCTGTTGTTGCTGGGCTTGGGCTTGCGCTTGCACCTGGTTGACCGTCTGCGACACGTTGATGCCGTTGGAGGCAATAGCGTGCTGCGACTTCAACTCGATGATCGCGTTCGCTTGCTCAGTGATGATGCGGTTGAGCGTCGCGTCGTTCTGGGCGATGATCAGCGAGCGCGTACGGTCGCCATCGTCGCGGATCGTCGACTGGATGACAGCGGTTTGCTGAGCGCCCTGCAGGGACAGTCCAGCGGCGAGTTGCTGGGCGATCGTCGACAGGCCCGAGATGCCGAGCTGCGTTGCCGCGCCATTGGCGTTGACCGCATCCTTCACAGCGCTTTCGGCCGCGATGACGGTAGCCGTCGCGCCAGCGATGTTCTGGTTGATCATGGCCTGGCCGGTCACGTTCTGCAGACCGATCTGGTTCGCGATGTTCGTCAGCGCGTTTTGCGACTGAGCAATCGCCAGTTGCACCTTGCCTTCGTTCTCGGGAATCGCGACAGCGATGGCCGAGAGTTGGTTCAGGATGGCGTTGGTGTTCTGGTTCTGCGTCTGCGCATTGAGCGCGGTGTTCAACTCGGTGCTGGTCACGAAATTCCCCTCGCCGTTGCGGTTATTGCCGCCGCCGAACAGGCCGCCGCCATTGCCGCCGTTGAGGAGAGCGCCCAGCACGAAGCCAATGGCACCGCCGGCGGCTGCGCCCATGCCTGCGTGCCCCGCGCCATACCCGCGATTGCCCATGCCGGCCGCCGCAGCGGTCAGGGCGTGGCCGAGCGAGGAGTCGGTGCCGCTTTGCTGGCCGTGGTGGAAGTGGTGCGTCTGGCCCTGGTTGCCCTGGTTGTTGTGCATGCCCATCGCCAGAATTGCCGGGATGATCGCGCCCAGGCTGCCGCCGCCACCGACGCCCTCGCCGCTGCCGGTGGTGTAGACGTTGTGGGTGACGGGTGAAGAAGCTGCGCTGTCCATTTTGGGTTCCCTTTGTAAGAGTGTGTTTCGTCGTACGACGAAGCGGTCTTCCCGCTTAACACCCATGTTAGGATCAACGCTGTCCGACGAATTCTGGTTTGGAGCCGCCGTCAGACGAAACGAGGGAGACGACGGTGGAGAAACCTGGGAGGCGTCGCATATACCCGGAAGTCGCGATGAGCGTGTACTACGCCCGGCTAACCGCAACACATGCGCGGCTGGCGCGCAGGGTGGGTCAGGGCAATCTATCAGAGGGCATCCGAATAGCCATTGAGCACTACGAACGATGTTTCGAGGCTCAGAGGGAGATGGAGAAAAAGTAAGCCCCGCCGAAGCGGGGCTTTTGCTACTGCGCGGCCGGAGCCGTCTGCGTGACGCCTGGTATCGAGCCGTTGCAGACTTCGCGGTCGTGGACTACTACTGCTTGAAGGCTGGTGACGAGAGCGGCGTCGGAGTCGGCTTCAGTGAATTCTGCGATGACCCAGGGTGCAAGTCGGCGAGGAAGTGCGACTTCACTGGTGTCAGCAGCCACGGGTCCACGGGTTCCAGCTTGGGACACGACAGTTGCGCGCTGACTGGCGCCGGTTGAGACAGCGACCCACAGCCGCTGAGAGAGATCGCGATTAGCGTTGAGCAGAGCATCGCGGCGCTGAGTGATTTCATTGACTTGAACCCCGTGTGATTGAGTGAGCTTCGCCATCTGTGCGGCGTCGTCTTGCTGTTGTTTGAGCAGCGCTCCCTTATTCGCTGCGACCTGTTGCTCGGCCACAGCCTTCTGCTGCGTCTTGTACAGGTTGAACTGGACTTCCTCTGCGCGGTGGCCGTAGACATAGCCGCCGATTGCGGCACCCGCTACGACCACGGCAGCGACCAGGATGAGCCACGGCAGCACAGAGCTGCCCGCAGCGCCTCCTACGGCGGTTTTCGCCACGTCTTCCGCAGCGTCTTCAACGACTCCCATGGTGGGCTCCTGTGTGTTGGTGAGACGCTGCGTAGTATAGCGCCAAAACCCTCACTGCTGGGAGTTCATGCTGTTGTCCGCAGGCAACTCTCCGCGCGCCTTGAAGGTGACGCCGCCCGAGAAATCCCTGGGCCTGCTCCTTCGTTCGGC
>CAZPZL010000280.1:0-4160 GCA_964590925.1 uncultured Granulicella sp. | reverse complement strand
GTGCGGACGATGAAGCCGCCAGTGGCGTCGCCCCTTTCGCTGAGCATAATCTCTTTGAGCCTGCGCCGCTCGCCGTCAGACTCAATCTTGCGGGAAACCCCGGTGTGGTTGACCGTTGGCATGAAGACTAGGAATCGACCAGGAAGTGCAATGTGTGATGTGATGCGCGCGCCCTTCTTGGCGATCGGCTCCTTGGCAATCTGAACCAAAATCTCCTGACCGGGCTTCAGCAGATCGCTGATGGCAGGTAGATCGGTTGTTTGCATAGAGTGGCGTCCACGGCCGCCGCCGGAGTACCCGCTATGGTCGCGGTCGCTGGAGCCGCCGGTACTGCGCGGTCGATCTCCACGCTCGCTGCGTCCACGGCGACCATCGCGACGACCGACACGGCGCGACGAGTCGCGAATATCGTTGCGCCGCGGCTCGGCGTTGCCGTTCTGCTGGCTCGTGTGAATCGCCTCATCGGTCTGACCGAATTGCTTGTCGAAAAATTCAGCATCGGCAGAGGTGCCGGTGCGGGCCGCCTCTTCGTCGAACTGGTTATCCGATTCATCCTCTTGCTCTGAATCGTCCTCTTCTTCTTCGTCCGCAGTCTCTTCGTCGAGTTCATCCTCATTGAGGTCGTCTTCCTCGAAGTCCTCTTCGTCGTCGAGGTCGTCCTGCTCTTCGATCTCGGGTGAGGTGCGCGTGATCTGGTCGATCGACATCTCGCGCAGCATATTGCCCAGTTCGACTGCGCCCTCGACAGCCTCTTCGTCGAAGTCGTCCATCTCCTCGATCGAGCTGGCTTGAATGGTTGTGCCCTCAAGCTCCTCGTCGTCCAGAATTTCCTCGTTCAACTGACCAATTCCTGGAGCAAATCCGTTATCGACGTGCGAAGTGAGTTCTGCGGTCGGCTCGATGTGCAACTGTTCAGATGTTTGTTCTGGAAGCTCTACCACCTCGGGCATTACGGCTTCGGCTGCAAGAACTTTGTCCGGTGCTGCAACAGCTTCGGAGTGCATCTCGCCGGTAGATGTGATCGATGTTATGTCGTGAACCACAGTAACTGGCTCATTCGAGTTGGACACAGTAGCCGCTTCTGTTACGCGAGGATCCTCAGCGTCAGGCGCAAGCAGCCGGGCAACCTCGCCTGCATGAGGCTCCAATACTCCTTCTATCACGGGAGCGCTCTGGCGAAACTCGCTGGGTGCCATAGGATCGACGCGGTAGGAGGCCGAGGCCTGCTGCGGCTCGTACTCGGTCTCGGTTTCGACGACCGGCGCTGGCGCAGCAACTTGCTCTGGCTCCAACCTGGCAGCCTGTTCCTCGACTACAGTGGCAGTTTCCTCAAATACTGCGGGAATATCGTCGACATGAACCTCTGCAACGTTCTGCTGATGGAACTGTTCGACGACGTCTGCAACGGGTGCGACTGACTCATATCCCTGCGGAACGATGTCCGCCGACGATGCAGTTGCAATCAAGGCATTATTGCGATTCTGGCTGCGATTGTCCGGTCTATTTACACCGCGATTGATGCGGTCTGGACGCGAATCATGGCGTGTGCTGGAACGTGATTCCGATGGGCTGCGGCGCGAGAGCGTCTCGCCGGGAAGAACCGAGCCTCCGTCCCATCCCGCTGCCAGAGTGAAGAGATTCGCGGGGGGAGCCAAGGTGGCTGCTGTTGGCTCGGCGGGCTTGGTCGCAGAAGGTTCAGATGTTGTGCCCTTGCGGTACTTGGAGAGCGACTCGCCCGGAAGAATGATCGGCACGACTCCTGCTTCGATCTTGTCGGGATAGGCGTTGGCGATGGGGCCAGTGCTGCTGGACTGGTCGCTAAACTGGCCCCTATCCTCACCATCGGTGTAGCGCGCAGGCTCAAAGCCATGAGATATGCGAGGCTCGAAATCGGCTCGGGGAAAATCATTGCGCTGGGCGTCATTGCGTTGACCGTCGTGACGCTGTCCGCCGCGATTACGGTCGCGGCGTCCACGACCACCGGAACGCTCGCCCTGCGAACGCTCACCACTGTCCTGATTGCAGTTAGGGGCTTGGTGCGTATCGGCCAACGCTGCTGCCTCACCGTCAATCTCGATGGGGGAGTTGTCATACGCCGAGTCGTAGTCGTAGGAGGATGATTCCGAATAGCCCTGTGGGTTGGGAGGAACGCCCCGAGCATCCCCCTCGCCGCGCGCTGAGTTCACCTGCGTCTGCTCGCCCGTCGGACGATCGCCTCCACGTCCGCGACGGCGTCCGCGACGACCGCGCCAGCGACGACTGCCATCGGCACCAGGTGCGCCCTCGCCTATTTCGCCGCCCTGGTTGAACTCTCTGGGAGCCGCATTTTCGGCGTCGTTGCGTGCTGCGTCGCCCGGTCCGTGCTCGGAGTCCAGGAGTTGACGCGGAGCTTCGGTGCCTACCGGGCGGTCCCCGTTGCTGCGATCCCGGTCGCGTCCGCCACGACGTCCGCGGCCACCACGCTCTCCACGATCATTGCGGGAGCCGGATTCGCTGCGATTGGACTCCGAAGTCTGCTCGCCATTGCCCAGACGCGGCTGGCGTGGCGCGCGATCCCCGGTCGGAGCCGTGTCGAACTCTTCGGCGTCTGGCGTCTCTTCCAGAAAATCGGTAATGTAAAGAAAGGCATCGCGTTCGAGGCCAATGTCCACAAAACTGGACTGCATTCCCGGCAACACACGCGTTACGCGTCCGTTATAGATGGAGCCGGCAAGCGTGTACTCATTCTCGCGCTCGTAGTAAATTTCTGTAAGTGCTTCGTCTTCAACAATTGCCAGACGCGTCTCGTGCGGCGTGCTGGAGATATATATTTCCTTCGACATTATTCCTGCTCTTTCTGCCCGCTCCGGCTTTGAAAACCGAATGCGAGCGGCAGGCGTAGACGAGAGAATCGGAGGGGCGTTTTACGCGCCGCTCACCGAGGGTGCGGACAAGCGTGAAGTGCCAGAAGCGGTGCTGACCGATGGGTGCTGCCGGGGGTCGAAACCCACCCCAGACGGCGTCCAGCAAGCGCCGACGATGGGCGAACACTGGGAATTGCAAATATCTATCGGAGACACTGGGAATGCTTCAAACAGTGACAGACATGCGGAGTTTGTGACCAATTCAACCTCATCATGTGCTTGAGGCGGGGCCGTTCGCCATCCGGATGCAATCATTTCCCTTCAAACCTGTCCGACCAACGGACTTGATTCCTGCCTGGCCGGCCTTTTCTAAAATCTTCTTAAGTCAACAAAAAATCGAATCTTCAAAATCGTGCGCCGCGTTCCCTGCGCCGTGCGCCGACGGGAGCGGAGGTTGCGCCGGCCAGATTGTGACAGCCGGGTAAATCCAGTATGCACTAAAACCATCGCGCGCGTCTCGCCTGACTTGATCGAGTCTTTACTTCACCACAATGTTGACCAGCTTGCCGGGAACCACAATCACCTTCGCCACGCTTTTGCCCTCGATGCGCGCCGCAACCTTTGCATCCGCCAGCGCCGCCGCCTGAATCGTCGCCGAGTCGCTCCCCGCGGGCACGGTAATCACTGTTACCAGCCTGCCGTTGCACTGCACCGGAACCTCGACCTCGGCCTCGCGCGTCAGTTCTTCATTGGTCACCGGCCACGCCGCGCGGAATACCGCACCTTTGCCGCCGAGTGACTCCCAAAGCTCCGCAGATAGGAACGGTGCAAAGGGCGCAAGCATCAACGTCAGATTGCGAAAGACCTCAGCAATCGCTGCACCGGAGATCCTTCCCTCGTCCATCAACGACTCCGCAGCCGCGATTTCATTGACCAGAATCATGATTGCTGCAATGCATGTGTTAAAGTGCCAGCGCCCGCTGAAGTCTTCCGTAATCTTTGCAATCGTTTGGTGCAGCGTACGCAGCAGCTTGGCTTCAGCAGCAGCATCCGCGCCAGGTTCATCCTTCGTTGTCACAGAAAACTTCGTCGTCAGCCGATAGACGCGGCCAAGGAAGCGGCTGATGCCAGCTACACCCTCTTCCTGCCATTCCAGATCGCGATCCGGCGGCGCGGCGAAGAGTGCGTACATGCGTGTCGCGTCGGCTCCGTAGCGCTCGATCATCAGGTCGGGTGAGACAACGTTGCCCTTCGACTTCGACATCTTTGCGCCGTCTTTGATCACCATCCCCTGCGTAAATAGGCGCGCTGCAGGCT
>CAZPZL010000279.1:0-4162 GCA_964590925.1 uncultured Granulicella sp. | reverse complement strand
CGCCCAAACTGCTGGCCGTCATCGCCAAAGTACTTCAATAACAGACCTGCAATGACAGATATTCTATGAATTCGCATCCACTATCGCCCGACAGCAGCCACCCCGAAGAGCTTGCACGGACGGGCGCTTTATTGTCTGCCAACTCTTCTTCTGCGGCACTGAGTGTTCTGATACGACAGATCGACGCACTCAAATCGCGTGTCGCCGAGGAGTTTCTGGAACTGGCGGGCTTATTGCAGACCAACTCGCAGCACGCTCGCGAGATAACCACGGCCTCTCATCGCGCCACCGGAGGCGAGATCGCCCAACAGAGCAGCCACGCGATCACCGTCCTTGAGCGCGTTCTTACGGATTCGGCCAGCGTCACCGATATGGTCGAGTGCAGCACCCAGAAGATCACAGAGATCCTCGGCTACGTCAATGAGGTCGATGCGCCCCTGTCTCGGCTCAGCAAAATGAGCACACTGTTACAGGTCGTCGGCGTACTGTGCAAGATCGAAGGCGGCAAGATAACCGACAACACGGTAGATACATCAAGTCTGGCCACCGACATCGACCGAATGGCCACAGAGGTCACCCAACATGTCGAGCAGATCGTCGACGACGCCTCCACCCTCTCAGGCTTGCTGCATGGTGGAGTTGCGGATCTGAAGTGCTACACCCAGAAGGAGCACGCCGATTCCAGCGATCTGATTGCACGCACACAATCTCTGCTTGGCCCCGCGCTAAGTCGCGCACAGGCCGCACAACAGGCCGCGCGCACCATCGATCAAAAGTACGCAGATTTTCATAGGGCCACCGACAAGATCGTGATGGGTCTGCAATCGGAGGATCTGGCCCGCCAGCGCATCGAACATGTGCAAGAGGCTCTGAATCGCGTGGCTGCACGGCTCGACTCTGGCGACAGCGCTGCCAGTTGCGCCAGCATTCTCACTCTACAGAGCGCGCAGTTGGCTGGAACGCGTGACCTGCTTGCCGACTCGCTCAGTAACATCCACACTGGCCTCAATTCGCTAATTCCGCAGATTAAAGAACTGCGTGCCCAGACCACAACTCTCGCCAAACAGACCCACGTAGAGGGTGAGAGCTTCGCCAAGTTGATCGACGACGGGATGTACGCCGTCACCGAAGTCTTTCGCCAGTGCTCTTCTTCAGCCAATTCGGTCGTCTCCATTGTCAGCCGCGTTCTTCCTTCGGTGGAGAAAATGTCCGACCGCGCCAGCGCACTAGAGACCATCGAGTCGGCTATCCGTCTGATCTCGCTCAATGCCACGGTGAAGACCTCATTGCTGGGGGCCGAGGGCGCTGCCATGGGAGTTCTCGCCAGCGAACTACATCGCATTACCACTGAGCGGGGCAGTGACGCGACTCTGGTTCTCACCTCGCTGCGCGCCATTCGCCAAGCGCTGAACGACATACGCAAGGAAAAGTCTTCAGATTCGGTGACCGGGGCCTCCATTCTAGCCATTGGCAACGACGTGGTGGTCAGCGAGGAATTGGCTGGCCTATCGGCGACAGTTCGCAGCGCAAGCCAGCAGGCCGCGCTGGGTCACAAAGAGGTGGAGAAGTTGGCCGACTCACTGTGCACGGAGTTGGCCCGCGGAGTTGAGTTGGCCCAACGCGCCGCCTCTCTGCGCGACAGTTTCGACCGACTGCTGGACAGCTTCAATGCCACCTTCGAGCAGCTCGGAATCAGCGCAGTAGCAACGCCGCAGAGCCACGCAACCAATGTCTCACAAGATCTCTCCAGCCTCTACTCCATGCACTCGGAGCGAGTTCTCCACCAGCGGACGTTCGGTGACGATACCCCGCCCAAGTCGACGCCAAAGCGTGACGCCATTCCCGACACCGCCAACGAGTTTGGCGAAGACATCGAGCTCTTCTAAGCTCTACGAGCCTGTTTACGATGCTGCACTCGCTCGGCTACAGGTTTCGTTTACATCAGAAGGAATTACCGGGAAGACCAGATGTCGTTCTGCCGAAGCATCGGACGGTGATACTGGTACACGGCTGCTTTTGGCACTTGCATGATTGCCGCTGGGGCCGCGCCACCCCGAAGATGCGGGCAGAGTTCTGGGCAGCGAAGCGTCGGAGAACGAGGAGCGGGATGAGCAGAACATCCGGGCTCTGAATGCTGCCGGGTGGAAGGTCGTCATAATCTGAGAGTGTGAGACACGTTCGGAACATGACCTGCTGGCAGCACTCAATCAGGCTGGATTTACTGCACTAAAGGATTCCCCCTGACAGCGTGAACCAAAACCCCCGATGCGACCCGCAGAGTTTAGTATTCCTGGACAAAAGCCGCCATATATATATGCAATTCGCACTTGACAGTAGAGTCAGTTGTCGTAGTACGGGGCCATCCAATCTCGAGATGATTACAGCCACCTTGCCGACATTTCGGGTGTAATCGGCCTCGATGAGTGACATGGCGATTTTCCATCATTCCAGAATCGCTTCTGGCGAAGTAGGATCGCTGGTGGAACACTGGTCCGAAGACCGAGACCACCTACCTGCCTGCCGATAGCACATGGCGTATTCGGATGCTATCGCTATCAAACTGAATAAGATTACCTATGCCCTAGCATTTTTTTGCTGATTGTTTCTGACTGAGGTGCAACACAGAATAATCAATAAGTCGTAAATGTTGTTTTTGGAGTATTTAGATGAATTGCACCGCGTCAGAAAAGTGGACATCCAAGTGCTGCTTTAGACGCAGAGACACGCGACGGCCGGTACGGTTGCTTGGAGGTTCTCATGAAGTTCTTCCTACGCTTTTATTGCCATCTCTTTCTGGCGGCTTTCATGGCCGTTGGAGCTGTCGCCCATGCCGACACTTATCAGTTCTTTGATTTGGGCAGTGCAGACCGGGTCAGCATTTTCGGAATTACGGCTTCCGGTATTGCCGTTCTCCTCTATAACTCCCCCGTCGGTGCGCCGGAGTGTGCAATATCGCACATCTGTCAGGAGTATGAGACCTGGGAGAATGGCGTCATGGTCGATTATTCGCCTATTGCCCCCAATCTGGTCTATGACAATGGAACCCCATGCACAGTGAGCCCATCATTCCTCGCGTTCTCTGTTCCGGGAACCTGCAACAATGGATATGAGGTCTACAACGCTGGCCCAGCAGCACCGGCACCTTACACTGACGAAATTTTTACCGGTCCGGATCCCGCTGCGGATTTTTTTGCCAATAGTGTGCCATTTATAGAGGATATCGATCTGAATTCTTCCGGAGATTTTATCTATAACGCCTCCCACCCCGCCGGGGGTTCCGGAGAAAACTTTGAAGCCATCGATCTCACGACTCTTGTGACTCCCGAACCCGCCAGTTTTTTGATGCTCAGCACCGGGTTCCTCTGTTTTGCCGGTATTATTCGCCGTCGCAGGAGTGTCTGTCCGAAAGCCGCTAACGAGGCGAGATAGCTATACTTCTTTCATGTGCCAGCTCAACTACATCACCTCTCTGCTCGCTGCCCTTGTTGTGCTTTCGCGGATTCCCATTCAGCGCGCGTTTGAATGGGGCATGGATGGCCACATGCTCATCAACCGACTTGCAGGATCATTCTTCGATTCATCTGGACACGTTTGTCTGCTTACGGCAACAGGCCATATCGCTCGTTGATGAATTTAGCGCGATTGGTGGGGCATTGGTTCATTCACCTGGATGAGCGGCAAGGTTTAGACTGGCGAGATGCGGGCGTTTGGAATTGATTGCGGGACGGAGTTTACCGGGTGGGGCGTGGTGGAGATGGACCACGAGGCGCGCACGCCACGTCTGAACTGCGTCGCGTCGGGGACGATTCGCCTCAACAAGAAGGAGAAGACGCCGCTTCGTTTGGCGCAGGCCTACGAGGAGCTGGTCGCGCAGATGACGCGCTACGAGCCAGACTGCGTGGCGATTGAAGAGGTCTTTTTCTCGGCCAATGTGAAGTCCGCGCTGAAGCTGGGGCAGGTGCGCGGCGTGGCGATGTTGGCCGCCGCCAACTGCAACCTCACCGTTGCCGAGTACGCGCCACTGACCATCAAGTCTTCGGTGACGGGCTACGGCCTGGCGGCCAAGGAGCAGGTGCAGTTCATGGTGACGCGTCTGCTGGAGCTTGCCGCCCCGCCCGACTCGCCCGACGCCGCCGACGCGCTGGCCATCGCCATCTGCCAC
>CAZPZL010000278.1:0-4163 GCA_964590925.1 uncultured Granulicella sp. | reverse complement strand
AACCGGCTGATAGTACGTTCCCGGCGCAGTCGGCAGCGGCCCTCCCGGAGTCTGCGGCGGCGCGGATGTGGTGGTCGTCGTAATCGCCTCCGCCGTCTGACCCGGAGCGGGCGGCTGAATCAGTGTCGTCGTAGTGTTGCCCGCCTTGTCGACAGTGACTACCTGTTGTGCCTGCCCGGTGGCTGCGGCCTGCTTCTTCGCCGCGTCGATCGCCTTATCCTGTTGCGAGGCGCAACCGGTCATCATTCCTATAGCCAGCACCAAAACTGCACCCGATCTCACCCAAGTTCCATGTCCCGATAGAATTGCCTTCATCGTCTTGCCTCATCTCTTCCGAGCAAACTGCCTAGCGGTAAGATGCAGAATTCGGCCATGCGACCACCCCAGTCGCAAAGGTTTATGTCAGGTCGATTGCGCTCCTCGCCGTTAGACCGGTTTAGGCAATGGCATAGACCGTCGTGAGACGAGAAAAGCAGATTCCTCCGCTACGCTACGGAATGACAAACAAATTGGGCTAGAGCAATTCGGGAACCGCTGTGGAGGTCTCCGACGGAGCCCGATAGACGATGCGGCCTTCACAGATTGTTGCGTAAATGCGGCCCAGCATTGGTGTGCCGTCGAAGGGCGTGTTCTTCGACTTCGAGCGCGAGGCGCTGGCGGCGAAGTTCCATTCCAATGCTGCGTCGAAGAGAACCACATCGGCGAAGCTTCCCTCGTGCAACGTGCCGCGATGTTTTTGGCGGATGATGCTCGCCGGATGCTGACTCATCAGTGCAATGATGCGTTCGAGCGTCACTCCGTGTTCTCTGTGCAGGACGCGCAGAGCCAGTCCCAGTGCGGTTTCAAGGCCGGTGATTCCGTTGTTTGCGCGCTCAAACTCAACCTCTTTCTCGTGCGAGGCGTGAGGTGCATGGTCGGTTGCGATGCAGTCGATTGTACCGTCGGCAATCGCTTCGATAAGAGCGCGACGGTCGGCCTCGGCGCGCAGCGGAGGATTCATCTTGGCGTTGGTGTTGTATGCGCCGATGGCTTCGTCAGTCAGCGTGAAGTGGTGTGGCGCAGCTTCGCAGGTTACATGCAGACCTTGCTTTTTTGCCTCATGAATCGCGCGCAGAGCGTGTACTGTCGAAACGTGCTGAACGTGTAGATGCGGTCTTACTCGCTCGACTCGTTCGATCTCGCGCAGCAGGCGGATGTCTCGCTCGACGATCCGCGACTCGGCCTCGACGGGCATTCCGCGCAACCCGAGACGGAACGCAACTGGCCCTGCGTTCATGCTGCATCCGCCGGTGAGTCGCGTGTCCTCGGCGTGTTGCGAGACGGGGACGCCGAGTTCGGCAGCTGCGACAAGAGCCGCGCGCATCACCTCATCTTCGAGCACGGGCTTGCCATCATCGGTGAATCCTACTGCGCCAGCCCGCACCAGCTCATGGAAGTCTGTAATCTCGTCGCCACGACTGCCGAAGGTTGCCGCGGGCATAGCGAATAGCTTCACAGCGGAACTGCGCGCAGCATCGAGCATCCAGTGCAGGCTCTGCACGGAGTCGTTCACGGGCGTCGTATTGGGCATGGCGACGACGGAGGTAAATCCGCCCGCCGCAGCCGCAGCTGTGCCGCTTGCAATCGTCTCCTTGTGCGTCTGGCCGGGCTCGCGCAGATGGACGTGAACGTCGATCAGTCCCGGTGCAATGATGATTCCAGTCGCGTCGATTCGCTCGGCAGCTGCAACATCCGCCAGCGCGCCGGGTCGCTCAACCGTAGCCACGCGGCCATCACGCAGCAACAGATCGCGTGGCGCATTGATGCCGCTTGCCGGGTCAATCAGATGTCCGTTGAGAATCAGAATCTCGCTCATGCGTTTACTCCGAGCGCGCGTAGGAGCACGGCGCGACGAATCACCAGCCCCTGCGTCACCTGCTCTTCGATGGCCGATTGCGCGCAATCGGCAACCTCGCCCGCGATCTCGAGGCCACGAATGATGGGTCCAGGATGCATCACCAGTGCCTTCGGTGCCTGCACGGCAAGTCGCTCGCTGTTGAGTTGATAGCGAGCGACATACTCACCCAAATCCAAATCCACACCAGTTAGCCGCTCCTTCTGGATGCGCAGCATCATGGCAACGTCCGCCTGAGCGAGTGCGCGGTCAAAGTCGCGATCGATCTCGATGCCTGCGCCGAGTCCAAGCGCGTCGTCGGGCAGCAGCTCTACCGGTCCGCAGAGAATCACGCGTGCGCCCAGTCGCGGCAGAAGCTGCGCGTTTGAGCGAGCCACGCGGCTGTGGAGAATGTCTCCGGTGATGACGACGGTAATGCTGTCGAGCGTCTTCGCGTCGACCGAGCTGGCGTCCTTGCCCAGGCGCAGAAGAATGGCGCGCAGATCGAGCAACGCTTGCGTTGGATGCTGGTGCATTCCGTCGCCTGCGTTCAGCACCGGCAGGCCGGTGACGCGAGCCAGTAGCTCCGGTGCACCCGACGAGGGATGACGAAGAATAATCGCCTCAGCGCCCAGCGCGCGCAGTGTGAGGCCGGTGTCCTTCAGGCTCTCACCCTTTTCGATGGAGGAGGATTTATCGCTGACCAGGGTGGTGGTTGCGCCCAGAGATTTTGCGGCGAGCTCGAAGCTGGTTCGCGTGCGTGTACTCGACTCATAGAAGAGCAGCGCGACGGTACGCCCGGACAGTTGCCGCACACGCTCGGCTGCGCTCATCCGTTCCAACCGTGCGGCGCTGGACAGAATCGCAGCGACATCGGCCACGGAGAGCTGCTCCACCGTCAGCAGCGATCCCGCTGCAAAGTGCTTCGCCTCTGCGTAGGCCGACTCTTGCTTGATTTCCAGCGTGCTCACTCGTCTCCTGTCTTAGTCTGCGTGTTCGGCCAGCAGCACCTGCTCCTGCCCGTCGATCTCGTTCAACATCACTTCGATAATCTCGCGCCGCGAGGTTGGAATCATGCGCCCAGTAAAGGTCGCCTGAATCGGCAACTCGCGGTGTCCGCGGTCGATCAGCACCAGCAGCTGCACACTTTTCGGGCGCCCATGGCCGAAGAGCGCATCGAGCGCGGCGCGAATGGTTCTTCCGGTGTAGAGCACGTCGTCGATCAGCACGATGTCGCGCCCCGTCACGTCGAATCCGATCTCGCCCGGGACCACCGTCGGCCGCGGCTCACTCGTTGTCAGGTCATCGCGGTAGAGGTTGATGTCCAGTACTCCGGTTTCCACCGAGCATTTTTCGATGTTGCCGATCAACTTCGTTAGTCGCTCAGCCAAGGGAACACCGCGTCGCTTGATGCCGATCAGTCCCAGATTTGCGCAGCCGTCGTTCTTTTCGACGATCTCGTGTGCCAGCCGCACCAGCGTCCGCTCGATCTCCGACGCCGACATCAGCCGGCTCTTCTCGCGCAGCCTCGGCTTGGCTGGCGGAATCACACTTGAATTCATACTTGGGTTCGCTTGATTGGATTCGCTCATAGGGTTTGCCGGGAAACTCCGTCGAAAGAGATGATAGCAGCCCCGCCGCCCGACGTCTTTACCTCGGCTCTGTACAAAAGGAAAACTGGGAGGAAGCCGTGAATTCTGTGCAGTCCCGCCTCGCAATCGCATTGTTTCGTATCTCTCGTCAAGGTTCTCTCAGTCTCCACTAACTCGTGATCGCTCAGGCTGTTCTGCGCCGCGTGCGCAGCAGACCGGCAAAGGCTCCGCCCAGCGTTGAGAAGGCCAGCAGGACAGCAGCGAAGAAGGCGAAGACAATCAGCATCATACCGGCGCGAAACTCGCTGGTGCGCATAAAATCTAGCCATGCGGGCCGAATCGGTGCGCTCTTCTGCTGCCAGGCCTGTTGCTCGAACGACTTGGTCGATTGCCGGATCTGCTCGGTCATCTGCGCGTCGAAGCCGCCCATTGAGTGCAGCCCGAAGCGCGCTACCAGACCCACACCTACGGTTGCAACCCCCAGCCCCACAATCAGAAACGGGCCGGACTTGATGGGCCCGGACCGAATAGGTTCGCGCTGGGAACCGGTCTCGCTTGCTTCAGGCAAGGCTTACTTCTTTGCCTCAGGCTTTTTAGCCCCCGGCGCTTCGGCATCGCCCTTGCCCTTCTTGATCACTTCAGGCTCGCCCGTTGCAGCAGCATCGCCCGGTGCAGCCGTTCCCGCCGCAGCCGCAGCC
>CAZPZL010000277.1:0-4189 GCA_964590925.1 uncultured Granulicella sp. | reverse complement strand
GAGAAGCTCAGCCTGAACTATGGCCTCCGCTACGAATTCACAGCGGTCCCCGTTGGTGAGCGCGCTCAGGCTCTCAACATCAATGCCAGCGTACCCGGGCTCGTTACCTTCGGCGCGCCACAGCCCCAGAAGAAGAACTTCTTCCCGCGCGTCGGCATCAACTACGCCGTCAACCCCAATACCTCCATACGCCTCGGATTCGGCACTGCCGGCGATGTTCTTGACGACAACCTCGGCCTGCTCTCCTTCCCACCCCAGTACTCGTCGACCAACGACGTGGGCTCGGGTACAAACGCCAATCCAGGCGACCCGAACTTCCTCGCGAAGGGCGGTCTGCCTCACGGGACAGGCACCCTCAACACTTATCCAAACACTCCAGCTGGACTCGCGGAACAGCGTGGTGCCACCTCGGCGTACCTGCCCATCCAACAGATCGCGCCCTATGCTGAGACCTGGACCCTCGGCGTGCAGCACGTCTTCAAGAGCGTCTACACCGCTGAAGTGCGCTACGTCGGCACGCGCGGGATTCACCTGCCTACCCAGGATCAGATCAACGTCCAGCCCGAGGTGACGCTGGCCAATCAGATTCCAACCCTCATGAGCGCGCCAGCCGCGGCCTCACTCGGCAGCTTGACCAATACCCCCACGTCGATCCAGGCTGCGCCAACCGGACACTTCGTTCCCGCATGGTACAACGCTGGCTTCACAGGCAAGATCACATCCTACCGACCGTTGTCCGAGTCCAACTACAACGGCCTGGAGACCAGTCTCAAGCGGCAGTTTACTAACGGATTGCTGCTCAACGCTGCCTGGACCTGGAGCAAGGCGATGGACGATGCCACGGCGGCTACCTTCTCCACCACGCTCACCCCGCGCCGTCCGCAGAACTCGCAGAACGTCGCCGCCGACTATAGCCGTTCGGCTCTCAGCCGCACGCATCGTATCACCGTCTTCGCCGTCTACGACCTGCCCTTCTTCAAGACCTCTACCTGGCTCCTCAAGAACACGGTGGGCAACTGGGAGATCTCGCCAACCTATACCTATGAGACGCCCGAGTACGTTACCGTTCTTTCTGGCGCCAACTCCAACCTCAACGGCGAGGGTGGCGGAATCGACCGCACCATCTTCAACACCAACGGTGCCAAGCACACCGGTTCGGGCGTCACAGCATACGCCAACCCGAACATGACCAGCAGTTGCCCGGTTCCGGTCGCCCCTGCCACGTACCACTACGATCCGAACGGCACCATCATCTGCTCTCAGGATACGGTTGCCTACGTGGCCAACAATCCAAACGCGGAATACATCACTGCCGCAATTGGCACTCTGCCTACCTCGGAGCGCAATACTGAGCCGCTCAACCCCATCAACAACTTTGACGCCTCGGCCACCAAGCGCTTCACATTCGGCGAGTCCCGTTCAATCGAGTTCTCGGCCCAGGCCTACAACCTCCTCAACCACGCGCAGTACCTCGCGGGCAGCATCGATAACGTCAACAATCCTGGATATAGCACCCTGTCGACCGCTTACCAGATTGCTTCCAACGGTCTGTTTACCAAGTGGAGCAAGGAATTTCCCGCCAACGCCCGCTCCATGCAGTTGTCTCTCAAGGTCAACTTCTAACAGAAGCAATGTTCTTTAAACCGGCTCTCCCGGGGCTGCACCATGAGCCCCGAGAGAGTTTAGAAGCACGAAGGGCGCCCGCGAGGGCGCCCTTCATTCGTTCAGCTTCTAGAGCGATTTCAATGTTGCCGTACCTAAGACCTGTTCTAAATCGTCGCCGCTTTTTGTAGCGCCGGACTCCAGTCCGGCTGTCGTGCGGGCGTCCACGCCCGCACTTCCGTGCGGAATTCCATGAAGCCGTTGGGTACACCATCAGGAAAATTGCTCTAATGCTTGAACTGCTGCGTTTCTAAAATCGTCCAAAGTTCGGGTGCCCCAATCCGCCAGTCATTCCCAGCAGCTTTACTCGCCTCGGCGAGTTACGTCCCAGCCTGAACCTATGTCGTATCTCCTCAGAAAGCACCCGTGCCCCCTCCTTTCGCCTCTTTTCCGGCGAAGAGTGGGACAGCACAGCCCTCAACTCGACCGTTCATCAGGGGCGGGGTCGAAGAAACTGCATCTTGAGATTTAAATGCAAGTGTGGGATGGTCAATGTCCTTAACGGGACAGCCTGCTTCCTACTTCTTCTTCGCCGATGCTCGCTTCGCTGGTGCCTTCTTTGAGACGCTCTTTTTGGTAGCGACCTTCTTTGCTGCCTTCATCGGCTTTGCCGCAACCGCAGCCTTCGCAGCGACCGGCTTCGCCTTTGCGGAAGCTTTCTTGCGGGCGGCAAGAGTCTTTTCCGCCAACGCAGCCTTCAGCTCAACGTCAAACTCCGCCGGAGTCACCGGACGCGCCGACTTGCGCAGCCTCTCGATATCGTAGAACGCACGCCGCTCCGCCAGGAACACATGGACCACAAAGTCCACGTAGTCCAGCAGAATCCATTCGCCTTTGCGCCGGCCTTCAACTGAGTGCGCGTAAACGCCGAACTCGCGCTTGAGCCGAGCCTCAATCTCATCGGCAATGGCGACCGCCTGGCGATCGTTGCTGGCTGAGGTAACCAGGAAGAAGTCAGACAATCCCGAATCGATGGGGTCGAGTTCGAGAATGCGGGTGTCTTGGCCCTTCTTGTCTTCACAAACCGCAGCTGCGGCCTGAACCTGGAGTCGTGATGCAATGCGCGTATCGTGGTGCGCTTCAGATTTTGTCATTCGGTAGAAAAGCTCTCCAACTCAATCGTATCTCTTCGCAACAGGCGCGGCAAACTGGAACAGACCCTAGCGATAAAGTCCGTGGGCCCTCACGTACTCCGCAACCGCGTCCGGCAACAGTTCCTGACCCGTCCCGAGGCCTCCCGCGCCAGCCCCCACCTGCTTACTAACCATCTCGCGAATCTGAGATGCGCTGATCGCAACATCCAGCCCCGCCAGCAGGTAAAACGGTGCGCGCTGACCCGCCCGTCTCCCGCTCAGCCCCAAAACCGAATAGCACCGGACCTCAACATTGCAGTCTGGCGGCCCAGAAGCGGCCTCCGCCATCGTTAATCCCGGCGGTAGCAGAGCCTTCAAGTCGTCCATAAGTTCACCAGGTCTGGAAGCCACAATCAAACTCGCGACAAATGGAATCTCCGCAGCGCGATGCCACAGCCGCAAACCTGCAAATGAGTCGGCGCCCATCAGGCAATAGAGCGCGCAATCCGGCCCCAACTCTTCTTGAAGCTTCTCAAGCGTCTCCATTGTGTAGTTCGGCGCCCCGGATACCTTTGGCGCATCGGCCAGCGAAATCGCAAACCCCGGTTCCCCGGCGATTGCCAGCTTTGTCATAGCCAAGCGATTCTCAAAGTCGGCGGTCGCCCCCACCGGCTTCAGCGGCTGCGCACCCACCGGCGCAAACAACACGGTATCCAGTCCCAAGGCAGCGCGGGCAGCATGCGCCACAGCCAGATGCCCAAGATGAGGAGGATCGAAGCTGCCGCCGAAGAATGCGACGCGCCGACCTTTGCTCGGTGCCGGACTCATGCGTTCATCCTACCCTGCTCCACGCAGGACCATCGGCTAGAATCAAGCTAACAGCCATGCGCTATCTAATTGCCATCTTAGCCCTCGCCGGAGTCGTGGTTTCCTCCCTCGCTCTTAAGGTTCACTACGATACGGGCTCTGAGCCCTGTTCCATCAACGAACGATGGGATTGCGGCATAGTGAACCACAGTTCTTACGCCGTAATCGAGCACATTCCGGTAGCTGCCATCGGTATCGTGGGCTACCTGGCAATCGCTCTGTTAGCCCTGGCCAGGCGGCGCTTCCTGCTCCTCGTTGCCGTGCTCCTCGGCCTCGGATTCGCCCTCAATCTCAGCCATATTGAGAAGGACATCTTGCAGGTATGGTGTCTTTACTGCGTCATCTCCCAAACGATTATTGCCCTGCTCACGCTCCTCAGCCTCGGCTGGCTGGTCGCACTGGAGAGGGCAAAACTTCGTGGGAAAAAGCCTGCCTGAATCTCGGTTCGCCGCACATCCTCCCGCGTCCGGCACACCCTGATAAAATTGACGTATATCGATGATTAAAGAATGGTATGCACGCTGGATGTATGAGTGGGAGACGCGGCTGACCACGCGCGACGAAAACCGCGTAGTGCGTCCGCTGGA
>CAZPZL010000276.1:0-4194 GCA_964590925.1 uncultured Granulicella sp. | reverse complement strand
GTTGCTCAACACCACTGGTGTAGGCAACTTCGGCTGGTGCGCCACCTGATAGCGATTGGTAAAGATGCCCGACAGCCAGCCCGCACCCAGCAGCAGCGTCATCAACGCAGGCGCGCTCTGCATGTGTCCGACCCAGCCAAAAAAGCTCATCCGCAACCGCGCCAGAAGCCCGTGCGGAGGAATCGCATCCAGGGCCTCATCGAGCTGCATCCGCGCGCGCGCCAACAGGTTCGGCGCGGGATCGACCATCGGAAGCGTCGCCAGCGCCTCCTGCAGCGCGAGCTCTGCCTGTAGCTCGCGATTGCACGCCTCGCAGCCAGCCAGATGCTCCTCCAGCGGAGCCATCTGCGCATCCGCCAACTCGCCGCAGGTCGCCAGAATAATATTTTGCTGCGCCTTTTCGCACTTCATTGCTCTACCTCAACCAGCCTCAAATAAATGCCGCTTCGGGTCTCTACCGTTGCCCGTCTGCGCCCTAACCATTACTCGCAACTCGTACTACTACAAAATTCGGGTACCCCATCTATCGCGCCTTTGCGATGCGTGAGATGAATCCCTACCCTCTCAGCTCGGCCAACTCAGCCCTCAGCTTCCTCGTCGCACGAAACAATGTATTCTTGGCCGTCTCTTCGGTCGTGCTCAACATCTCGCCAATGGTGCGCAAGCGCAGTCCCTCATAGTGCTTCAGCTCGAATACCGTGCGTTCGCGCGGCGTCAGCTTCCCCAGCGCAATCTGGATGCTCTGGCTCATGCGTTTGCGATCCAGTTCGCGTCCGGGATTAGCCATTGCGCGGGTGTCGGTAATATTCGTCAGCAGGTCGATCTCACCGCCTTCAGTGTCCAGCGTCGTCGCCGGATCCTCGCGTCGCGTCTTGCGCCGCCGCATGTGGTCGAGGCAAAGATTCGTCACAATCCGGTAGAGCCAGGTATAAAACGAGCACTCGAAGCGAAAGTTTCCCAGATGGCGATAGGCCTTCAGGAATGCCTCCTGATGCACGTCCTGCGCGTCCTGCTCGTGGCCGAGGATGTGCAGCGCCAGCCGCAGCACGGATTGGTCGTATCGCCGCACCAGCGCGTCGAAGGCCTCGCGGTCTCCGCGCTGAGCCTCGCGGATCAGCTCGTCGTCCTCGGTGCGCTGCTGTGCCCGCGCGTCGAGCTGCGCCTCAGTCAGCTTGCCGCCGCTTCTTGCCCTCAACTCGTTCTGCGCCGCCTTCACCATCGCTGGGGACGATTCTATCGCTCCACGCGCCGTCGCGCTCACCAACGCCGCCGCATCCAGCAGCGGCGTCAGCCGTCCCGTAACGCCATTAGCGTACGCCACGCTCCTGCGCACGCCCCCACCCATTGCTGGCTGGACACCCGCCCTACCCACGCTCATTACATCCGCATTCATCGTCGCTGACTCCGGAGTCAGGAAATCGGTCCTGTTCGATAGACCGCCGCGGTGGAAAAAGGTGAGCGAGAAGACAGGGATGAGTTGTGCGTCGTGAGTCCATCCAACGAGTTCTACTGACACGAAGGGTAGGAGCCTATAAACTCAACCCATGCCCCAGAATCCGACCACCGCCAGCCTCTTTCCGCCCGTTGCTCGCCCCACCTCTCGCATGAAGTCCGCCGCAGGGCCTTGGATCAGTGCACACTGCGACGGTGGTGCGCGCGGCAACCCCGGCCCCTCCGGCTACGGAGCCTTCATTCAGGACGCCGACGGCGCGGTTATCGCCGAGCTGTCCGAGTTTCTCGGCATCCAGACCAACAACTTCGCCGAGTACAGCGGCCTGCTGGCCTCGCTCGACTACGCTCTGTCGCACGGGCACACCTGCCTGCGCGTCATCTCCGACTCCGAGCTAATGGTCAAGCAGATTCAGGGCAAGTATCAGGTCAAGAGCCCGATCCTGCGCCCGCTCTACGATCAGGCCAAGAAGAAGATCGCGCGCCTCGAAGGCTTCGAGATCACCCACGCCCTGCGCAACAAAAACAAAGACGCCGACCGCCTAGCCAATCAAGCCATGGACCGCGGCATGAGGCGCTAGCAGCCCGAGGTCAAAGTCCCGTTTTGATAAGGCCGGACTTTCGTCCCGCCTCCCACCCTTCGCCAGTAAAGAGGCGAAGGATGGGGCACCCACTGTTTATAGTTCAATCAAGATTTCAAAAACCTAGGATGAGCCAGCCCTTAGATAACTAACTTCAGCAGCCTGATAACAGGCCTGCCAAACGAGCGGAGATTTACCGGTTTTTGAAGGGTTCCTAGCATCAAGAGCAAAATTGCCGATTGTGTCAGCAAGAGTCTCTCCTAGATCCCCATGCAGCAAATCAAATGGATTAATGTCTTTACCCCAGACATATCTACCTCTCTTCTCTTCCAAAAGTGCGCGGAACGCACCTAGCACTGGATAAACAAATCCAGATGGAACTCCGTACTTGACCTCTATTCCAGTAAAGGACAGTTGATCGACGCGGCCATCCTTGTAAGTTGTCACACCTGTCAACTTCCCGAACCTTCCCCCGGCGACATCTCCACCTCTACCGCGGACGCGATTGTAAAGATCCGGGAGTTGAGACTGAATCTCGTCGTACAGTCGGAGGATGTCTCCTGCCAATGGATATATCTTTTTGTAGTCATCAGCGTGTTCTGAGAAGTGCTTTAAGCATGCGACCTTTGATCGATAAGCATTGATCGGATGTACTCGACTGTCAAAATTACTGCGGTCGAAGCATGTAAGGATTGCAACGATCTCCCTTACATCTATTGGCTTTGAAGTGTCGTCGTCGAGAACTTCATGCTCTTTGTAAGCGATTAGATCGGCATAGGATTGAGACTTTATCGCCGCCTTGAGTTTGTCAAATTCCCCTTGTAAATTCATGAGGCTCTGGTCGCGAACCTGATTTGAAGTATTGCGTGCCTCTACCAAAAAGGGAATCTCCTCTTGAGCAAATCCTTCGAGCAATTCAAGTTTCACATATTGAGGGGAATCAATTACTTCAAACTCATCGCGAACGATGTTGTATGTATGCCCCCCGTCCAGAAGCCCGTGGAGCATTGGGTCAGTAAGGGTAACAGTTACGGTCCCAGTCTTATTGTCAAAAGTGACTTTATTAGTCGCAACTACTATTCCGCGATTCATAAAAACAAAAAGCTCAGGGTTCTCCGTCAAGCTTTTGCGAATTGCCTTGGGTACAGATCCGGTCAGCTTTGGATCGCGAACATTAATCTTGCGCCATTGGGCAAAGTCAGGAAGTTTTGATAGCTCGACAATTGCAATGTAATTGCGGTAGGTGCTCTTTGGGAAAGGTGTGTCTAAGTTGCGGAAGGAGACTACAGGGAAGGAGAAAACGGCTGTTTTCATTTTGTATCTCGTAAGGCATTTGCCTATACAACCACTTTGAGGTTTCCCTGCAAAGCGTATCGGCCTTTGGCACGATGAAAACATAATATCACAACTTTTGGGGTGACCAATCCTAAGTTTTTGAAATCTTGATCGATCTCAAAACAGTGGGTACTCCATCCTTGCGGCGTACTTGTTCTTGCCGCAAGGGGGAGAGCCACAAGTTCACGCGATCAAAGATCTAGTTGTAGCTAACGCGGCGGTCGCCGCGGGTGATGCGGCCGATGATGTGGAAGCGCTCGTTGGCGCGGTTGAGGATGGCCTTGGCCTTCTTCACCTGCTCGGCGGGCACCACGACGATCATGCCGATGCCCATATTGAAGGTGCGCATCATCTCGTCCTCGGCGACGTTGCCCAGCTCGCGCAGGTGCTCGAACAGCGGCGGCACGGTCCAACTCGCCAGATCGACCACTGCTGCGGTTCCGCGCGGCAGGATACGCGGCAGATTCTCCGTGATGCCGCCGCCGGTGATGTGCGCCATTCCGCGCACAATCCCCGCGCCCCACAGCTTCTTCAGGATGGCGAGGTAGCTGCGATGGGTGCGCATCAACGACGCGCCAACCTTGTCCTTTAGCTCGTTGACGTAGTGGTCGGGATCGTATCCGGCGACCTCGAAGAGCAGCTTGCGCGCGAGAGAATAGCCGTTGGTGTGCAGGCCGTTCGAGGGCAGGCCGATCAGCACGTCGCCGATCTCGATCTTCTCGCCGGTGATGATGTCGGGGCGATTGACGCAGCCGACGATGGTGCCGGCGAGGTCGTACTCGCCGTCGGCGTAGAAGCCGGGCATCTGCGCCGTCTCGCCACCGATCAG
>CAZPZL010000275.1:0-4224 GCA_964590925.1 uncultured Granulicella sp. | reverse complement strand
GACCATCGTTCTACCCCGAGCTGCGTTTGCCTTTCACGCGCGCAAGCGCGTCAAGTACCGCACAAAGGCGCATCGAGCACTGCATTAAGTGCTTACTTCTTCACCAGCTTCTTCGCGTGCTCGACGACATTGGACACGCTGATGCCCAGCTTCTCCAACGCAATCGGCCCCGGTGCCGACGCACCGAAGCGGTCGATGCCGATCACTGCGCCATTTGAGCCGACGTACTTGTACCAGCCCATCGTCGCGCCTGCCTCCAGCGAAACCTTCGATGTTCCCTCGGGCAGCAGCTCGGCTTTGTACGCGGCGCTCTGCTCGTCGTAGATCTTGAAGCTGGGGAAGGAGACGACCTTCGCCGTGATTCCCGCAGCCTTCAACTCCGCTGCAGCCGTCAGGCAGGTGGTTACCTCGGACCCTGCAGCGATCAGAATCACATCTGCCTTAGTGACTTCGGGAGTCACCGAATACGCTCCCTTGGGCACGCCTGCAAAGGCGCGAGCCGCGTCGAAGACCGGAAGATCCTGCCGCGAGAGAGCCATGAAGCTGGCCGACTTGCGCTCCAGCGCCAGCTTCCAACAGGCCGCCGTCTCGTTGGCGTCCGCCGGACGGAAGTCCGTCAGGTTGGGAATCGCACGCAGGCTCATCAGGTGTTCAATCGGCTGATGCGTCGGCCCATCTTCGCCCAGTCCCACCGAGTCGTGCGTAAACACATACAGCGAGTGGGTCGACATCAGCGCGCCCAAACGAATCGCCGGTCGACAGTAGTCGGAGAAGACGAAGAAGGTCGAACCAAACGGAATCAGCCCGCCGTGCGCGGCGATTCCGTTGACCATCGCCAGCATTCCGAACTCGCGCACACCAAAGAATATGTTGCGTCCGGTCGCGTCGACGTGGAAGCTGGGCGAGTCCTTGAAGAGCGTCTTAGTTGAAGCCGTCAAGTCCGCCGCACCGCCAAACAGCTCCGGCACCGCCTTCTCAATGGCGTTCATCACGGCATATCCTGCGTTGCGCGTCGCCACTGCCTTCTCTGTTGGGAAGGTGGGTATCGACTTCTCCCAGCCATCGGCCAGCTTGCCAGCAACCACACGCTCGAACTCTGCTGCTGGCTCTGGATACGCCTTCTTGTACTCGGCGAAGCTGGCGTCCCATGCTGCGTGAGCCACCTTCCCGCGTGGCTTGATCGTGTCCCAGTTCTTGCGCGCCTCATCGGGAACGTAGAAGCTTTTGTCCTCGGGCCAGCCAAGATTCTTCTTCGTCGCCTTGGTCGCCTCTGCACCCAATGCCTCGCCGTGAACTTTATTCGTGCCAGCCTTCGGGCTGCCGTATCCAATTACCGTGCGTACGCGGATCAACGTTGGCCGCGTCGTATCCGCTTTGCCTGCATTGATGGCGTCCTCGATCGCCACCAGATCGTTGCCATCGGCCACGCTCAACACTTGCCAGTGATACGCCTCGAAGCGCTTCGTCACGTCCTCGGTGTACGAGAGTTCCGTTGGCCCATCGAGCGAGATCAGGTTGTCGTCGTACAGCACAATCAGCTTGCCCAGCCCCAGCGTTCCGGCGAGCGATGCCGTCTCATGCGAGATGCCCTCCATCAGGTCGCCATCGCCGCACAGAACATAGGTGTGGTGATCGATCACGGCGTGGCCGTCGCGGTTGTAGACGGCAGCGAGATGCTTCTCCGCCGCAGCAATTCCCACCGCCATTCCGAAGCCCTGCCCCAGCGGCCCGGTCGTTACCTCGACGCCCGGCGTATCGCCGCGTTCGGGATGCCCCGGCGTCTCCGAACCCCACTGGCGAAATTGCTCCAACTGCGAGAGCGGCAGGTCGTACCCAGAGAGATGCAGCGATCCGTACAGCAGCATCGACGCGTGCCCATTCGATAGTACAAAGCGGTCGCGGTCGATCCACTTCGGTGCGGCGGGATCGTGCTTCATCAGCTTGTGATACAACAGATACGCAATCGGAGCGCAGCCCAGTGGTGCTCCCGGATGGCCGCTTTTGGCCTTTTCGATTCCGTCCACAGCCAAAAATCGCAGTGCGTTTATGGAAAGCTGGTCCAGTTCGTTCTGCTCGTCGCTCATACTCGTCTCTTGTCCCTCGTCTTGATCATCTGTTTACACGCTTATTTAGTGTACTAGAAGCCAACTGGGGATTGCGCAGACGACGGTTCGACACTTTTGTTGTTGGCTCGGCACTCCCATTGCTGTTGACCCATCGGGCAGCTCAAGGTACACTTATTAAGTTTGGCAGGTTTGGCGAATGCATCCGGTGCTCCGGCAGCAGAGCTGGCAGGTCTTGAACGCGGCAGACGGTTGCTTGAGGGATCGCGGAGGACTCGCTTTTCTAAAGCGACTGCGGCGATACAGAGGCGTTGGCCGCGGTAGTACCAGTTAGCCGGACAGAGTTTGGGACAGTCGGAAGGATTTTCTCCTCTGGTTGCATCCACAGGCAATAAAATTGATGAAGGGTGCGGACGCATGGGCGTCTGGCGCAAAGGTTTCTTCTATGTATGCAGTGATTCGTACCGGCGGCAAGCAGTATCTGGTATCACCAGGGGAGCAGTTGAAGATTGAGCGTACGGCGCACGAGAACGGTGCAATCGAGTTCTCCGACATCGTTGCTGTGAGCAGCGAAGAGGGCAAGTTCGAGAGCGACCTGACGGGCGCCAAGGTTACCGGTACCGTACTGGGTGAGGGACGCTACGACAAGATTCTGGTCTTCAAGCTGAAGCGCAAGAAGCAGTACAAAAAGATGCAGGGGCACCGTCAGGGCTTCGTCGAGGTCAAGATCAACGAGATTCTGGTCAACGGCAAGAGCTTCAAGGCCTAGGCCACAAAGGAATTTCAATCCGCAGAGAGTTGGGCATTTTTTACACAAGCTGCGGCGTCGGGAAGAATCAATTTCAATCCGCAACGACATATATACCGCGCGTCGGTAGTCGGCGAAAAGAGGCAATCGAATGGCACATAAAAAGGGTTTAGGATCATCCAAGAACGGGCGCGACTCAAACGCCCAACGGCTCGGCGTAAAGGTATTCGGCGGGCAGGCGATTCTGGGCGGCGGCATCATCGTGCGCCAGCGCGGAACACCGCTGAAGGCAGGAGCAAACGTAGGCCGCGGTAAGGATGACACGTTGTTCGCCAAGACCTCCGGCGTGGTTCGCTTTCAGGATCGCGGACAGCATGGGCGCTTCGTTCTGGTCGATCCGGCCGAAGTAACCAGCGTTCCCGCGTAAGCTACGCGAGATTTGCTTTTGTAAAAGCCCCGATCAGTCGGGGCTTTTGTCTGTTGAACGATTGTTTGCTTAGAGTTCAGGCGGCCGGAGACGATTCGGTGGAGTTGCGGCTTTGCTGGGGTTGGCCGTGATCGGTGGCAGGGGCCTTGTTGGCGGCGGCGGCGACCAGTTCTGCGGTGGCTTGTAGGGTCTGTGGCGAAGCGACGTTTGATGCGGCTTTCATCTTGAAGCACTGGCGGCAGAGAACGGGCCGTCCCTGCGTGGGCTTGAACGGAACCGTGGTTTCTATACCGCATTGGGAGCAGACGGTGCGCGTCTCGGTGCGCGAGATTCCAGCTGATGCGACCACACCACTGGCCGACGCTTCTGCGCCACGACCGCGCCGCGACTTGCACGGCTTACAGCGCTTGGGGTCGTTCTTAAACTGCTTGTCGAGAAAGAAGAGCTGCTCGCCGGCGGTGAAGACAAACTCGCCGCCGCAATCGGAGCAGATCAAAATTCGGTCAACAAATTCTGGATCCATACTACTTCTCCCGTAATGAAAGTTAGATGATGAATTGCCTCTGACCGATTCTTGAATCGAGTGATGATTGTGAGATGCGGATCGGGTTGCAAAGAGTGACGTCTTTGGCACAAATCAGATCGGCTTGCAGTTATTTTTTTGCCGACCCGTCGCCGCGGCGAGAGAGCATTTTGTCTTAAGGTAAACGAAAAAGGCCGCCTGCTCCTGTTGGCAGCGGCGGCCTTTTATCTAATTGAAATAAAATAGTTTACTGAGTAGGAGCTAGTCCTGTTCCTTGCGAATCTTCTTACGGTTGCGCTTGCGTGCCAGCGCCTCTTTGACGCGCTTTTTCTCGCCGGGCTTCAGGTAAAAAGAGTGACGCTTGACCTCTTTGATGATGTCTTCGGTCTGAACCTTCCGTTTGAAGCGGCGTAGTGCGTTTTCGAGAGGCTCGCCTTCCTGCACTCGAATCTCTGCCAAGGGG
>CAZPZL010000274.1:0-4230 GCA_964590925.1 uncultured Granulicella sp. | reverse complement strand
CCGGCCCAGCGGCAGGCGGCACCGCGCCAGGCGGTAGCGCAGAATCGTCGCGATCTCCCGGTCCATCACGCGGCACATGAAGGTGCGGAGAGACGCCCGATCCCCGTCATAGTTGTTGAGTTGCGAGCAGACGGCCAACAGAAGCTGGGCCTCTACGTCGTCCTGGTCGTCTGGCGTCAGCCCGCCTTGGCCGACGCTGGACTTGGCTTTGAGCCGGGCCAGGCCGCGCGCGGAACGGATGACGTCGTCCTCCTTCACGACCGTTCTCCGCGCTTCCGGGCTTCTTGTTCGACTTCCATGGACTGCGGTAGTCCGTGGCGGATCTCAAGTACGCGGATTTCTCCGACATCGATGGCGCGCGTGTACTCGAAGAACTCCGACACATGACGCTTCAGTTGGTAGTCGGTGGAGATGAGGCGACTGTCAGCCGCCTCCACCCCAAACTTCACATCGCGCACGGCCACTGGCCACGGATCGAGGACGAGCTCGCCATCGCGGATCTGAAGATACTCAAAGCGGCCAAAGGCCACTTCCCGCATGGCTGCGAGGAAGCGCTGTTCGGCCGCCGACAGGTCACTGGTGAAGCAGGGCTTGGCTGCTGTCATTGCCCGACCTCCGCTGCCACTTCACCGCCGCTTGGCCGCGTCTCCAGCCAAGTGCGGATGTCCTCCAGGGGATATCGAACCGCCGCGCCAACCTTGATGTAGCGGGGGCCTTGATTCAACAGGCGCCAGCGGCGAATCGCCGCGGTACTGAGCCCGCAAATGTCGGCTACTTCAGCTTCGGTGAGCAGCGGCTCGACCAGTTGGCCAGCCGCTGCGATGGGTTGTTTGTTGGGTTGAGTTGCAGCCACGCAAGAAGCTTCGCCGACTGCTGCGGTAAGAGGTCAAGGTGAGAACGGGGGTAGGAAAGGTAGGAAAATGTCGGGCGGAATCGGGCTCGGGGTAGGAAGGGGATTCCTACCGTTGCCTTTCAAGGAGTGGTGATCAGTCCTACGAGTCGGCCCTGGCAGTGAAAGGCGCGGGGCCGGCGATCGGTGATTTGTCCGAGAACCACATTACGGACACGCCGCCTAGCTGATGCCAGTCTGGTCGCGGTCGATGTGGCATAGACTGTCAGAGTGCGCCAGGTTTCCAAGCACCATTCCTACGAAGAGCTGCGAGGCGTGGTTGTTGACATCCTCCTGCGGAAGGAGTCAATACGTTATGGGGCAAGGGATTTCAGTAGTTTGGTGAATGGCGTCGCAGAGGTCTTGGTTCGGAGGGGAAGTCCGGCTACAGACCAACAATACGTGGGATCGCCGGATGAAATTCGGCTGGATCCTGACAACCTCGAGTTGGTTCGCGATGTGTTCTGGGACCTGTTTCGACAAGGTGTGATCACCCTCGGCAGTGACGACAACCATGAGGCTTGGCCCTGGTTTCGCCTCAGCCACTATGGTGCAAGAACTCTCCTCAATCAGAGCCCGTTCCGATTCCACGATGCGGCGTCGTACCTAGGTCTGGTCAAGACCGAGGTGCCGGACATCTCCTCTGAGGCGCTCACATACCTCGATGAGGCCGTGGCAACCTTCTACTCCGATTGCCTCTTGGCGAGTTGTGTCATGCTCGGCGTCGCTGCGGAGACGGAGTTCCTGAGCTTAGTCCGTGTTGGACGAGCCAACAGATCACACGCGCCGCTTTTCGAGAAGGCCGACAAAGAGCGCACCATTCGTCAAAAGATCTTGAAATTCCAAAATGGCCTCAAGTCCCTGCCGACAGAACTGCTCGAGCAAGCTGGTGAGGACATTGAAACGCATCTGAACGCGATCCAGTCGGTACTCCGAGTGGCGAGGAATGAGGCAGGACACGTGACGACGGCCAAGCCGCCCAGCCGCGAACAGGTGTACGTGTTCCTGCAGCTGTTCATACCGTTCGCGAAGCAACTCGCGCAACTTCGGGTGGCGCTCGGGTAGTGCGGCATTCACCCGCCCGACGACTCTGCCGCCATCGCGCCGTTAGCCTTCAGTGGGGTCTCTCCGGAAAGCACGCTCTCAATCCTCTGTGACATCACGGACTCCCCGTTCAGCGTGCCTCGCCGCCAACGCTGCATGTCGGGCTTGTACATCTGGGCTGCCTCGCACACAGACGCGATGGTCGCGTCATTGGCGGTGAGGAAAGCCTGCAGTCGTGCTTCCCGCTCGTGCGCAAGCTCACCGGCGCTGCCGTCCTGAACGGCGGCTTCCGCGGCAATTGCGCAGCGGTCATCGCCAGCAGCGGAGTCGCGCTTCGGCGCCGGCGCGAGCGGCGACTCGAGTTCCAGGTTGTCCTGGTGGCGTTGCCACGCCCTGAGACTAAGCTGCGCCACTTGGCCCGCCACTGCGCCTCGCACCAGTTGGTGGAAGTTCGCGACCGCAACATCGAGGCTGCCGGCGAACAGTGAGTCATAGGGCTGCAGTTTGCCTTGATAGGTCCGGTCCGAAACGACCCATGCGCATTCCCGCAGGAAATCCTCGAAGTCGGATGCATGGCCAATGTCATCCAGCGCGGCTTCGCCGTAGGCGGGGATGACCGTAGCAGCGAATCGAATTCCCGCCTGCCAATGCGGAGGTACGAAATCCGCCGCGCGAGAAGGGAGGTAGGCTCCCAACCCGTCCATCCAGTTGCGCCAGTTGGCGGAAACCTCGCGTGATCTGAATTCCACTTCCGCCCGCGTTCGCGCCCTGCGCACTGTGGCGCGTGACGAAAGCGACCGCATTCGCACCACCGCCGCGTCCCGAGAAGTCTTAAAGAAATCGACAAACCTACCGGTGTCCATGCCCAAACTTACCCCAAATCGCTGGACGCGAACAAGAGACGAAAGTGGTCTCCACAGCCCATCTTGTTCATCCGGTTGGAAATAGAATTCTTGACCTGAATCTCCTGTGGATTTTTGCGGCAGTTTATTGCATCGGGTCTGCTGATAACACAGCACTTGTTGCTTTCTTCAGTCCCGGCAACAGCTCACGCCACAACCGCCGCTGGGCATCCCAATCGACTTCTGCTACCAGCTTCCGCAAGCGACGCTCCGGGGGTAGGAAGCAATCCGGGAAGAGTAGGTTTTCCTGGATATCGGGAGCCAGATTCGAAAGGTTCATCACCTGGGTGATCCGGGCCCGAGTGACGTAGCCCAGCCGGGCGATGTCGGCGTAGTCGCGTAGCTCGCCGCCATCCACCAACCCCTGGTAACGGACCGCGAGGGCCATCAACCGGGTGACCCTGGGTGTCCGAGGAGTAGGCGCCGGGCGCTCGATCTTGCGCGTCCCCTCCTTCCTACCCTGGCGGCGCGGTAGGTCTAGCGTGATCTCGACTTCCATCGCCGGTGCGCTGAGCTGTCGGTTCCGCTTCATTCTGCCATCCTCCCCGAGCACAACTCCCGCATGCCTTGCGAGCGGAACGCCACGGTAACCTTGCCGCTGCGGCCGTCGTAGCCGACCCGCTCCACCAACAGGTTAACCATCCGCGTCTGCTGGTGTGACCGCAGTGAGTTCCATACCGCGTCGAAGTCCTCCAGCGCGGACAGGACGTCCGCCTGATCGAGCGGGTCATCCAGCAGCGCGTCGAGTTCGGCACGGATCGTGACGAGACGTTCTTCGACGACTTGAACCTCTTTGTGTCCGGTTACGAGCCGATCGAAGCGCGCCGCCGAGCCATCCACTTTGCCACTAACCGTCGCGGCGCAAGCCATCTCTGCGTTCAGCCGCCGGAGCTGTATGCGCGCTGCCGCTTCATCAGTCTCCAGCTGCTCGGTTCTTGCGCCAACCTGGGCCCGCGCATGCTCGACAGTTCTGCGGGCAATCTCGGGATCGCTCCCAAGCCTGCGGATGCTTTCGACCACCGCTGCCTCGATAGCATGCGCCGCGACCGATTTCGTCTCGCACGTGTTCCAGCCCCGCTGCTGCGCGTTCAGGCAGACGTAGTACCTGTATCGTTTAGCGCCGCGCATCGTGTACGTGCTGATCATCGGCGCGTTGCAAGTGGCACAGACAACCAACCCGTGGAGCAGCGCGCCGTACTTGTTTCGGGTGCGGTCGCGGTGGGCCGCGCCGTTGCGGCCGAGGAGCTTCTGAACCCGCTCCCAAATCTTCACGTCGACGATTCCGTCCTGCTCTCCTTCGTAAATCGTGCCCTTGTGGTTGACCTTGCCGGCGTAGACCACATTGGTCAGCAAGCCGTAGAGACGGCTCTTGGTGAAGGGCTTGCCGCCGTGCGC
>CAZPZL010000273.1:0-4232 GCA_964590925.1 uncultured Granulicella sp. | reverse complement strand
CAAAGGACTCCAGCTCGCGTCCGTTGATGCTGACCGATCCGCCCGCCGCAACCCAGCTCGGAATGCGGATATTGATCGTACGCCGCTGTGGTGCGGCGACCTTGACGTGCAGTGTCGTTCCCTGCTCTGTAGGGAATGAGGTCTCCTGACGCAGGCCGATGCCGCCGAGCACCAGCGGATCGGCCTCGGACGAAATAAACTGATTGACCCAGATGCTGTCACCGGTGGGACTCATATCGGAGAAGTAGATCGTGTCGTTGAACTTGGCGAACTCCTCTGCGCCCGTGCCCGTGCAGCACCAGAAGGAGTTCTCCGCCGAGTGAAAGTGTCGCCAGTAGCCGGGAGCCATCGGAAAGTAATACTGCTTGAGCCCCTGCGCATTCTGCGTGCCCAGACGGCAGTTCCACATCTGCCGCTCGTAGGCGTCCATCCAGCGCGCGTCTCTGGTCCAGGCAAAAGCATGGCGCTCCAGCTTCATCAGGTTGTAGGCCACGCAGCACTCGGCGTTGTTGTAGGTAAAGCTACCCTTCAGGTTGCCGGGATCGCTGTGCCACGACTCGCCAACGCTGGTGTTGCCGATGGCGTAGCAGCGCTCGGTCAACACCTCTTCAAGGAAATACTGCGCAATCTCGCGGTAGCGTGTGTCGCCGGTCAGCTCAAACATGCGCGCCGCGCCGATCGCCTTGGGCACATGCGTGTTGGCGTGCAGCCCACGCAACTCATCCCGATGCTGGGCCAGCGGATCGAGGAACATCGGCTGCTCGAAGAGTCTGGCTGTATCGAGATACTGCTGCTTGTCTGTGATCCGGTACAGATTCGCCAGCACCTCGTTCATGCCGCCATACTCGGTGCGCAGCATAAACAACCGGCGCTCATTGCCAATCTGCTGAAAGTATCCGCGAATCCAGCCAGCCATGCCTTCGGCCACGGCCAGCGCGTCTTCGTTGCCGGTATGCGCGTACATGTCCAGCATTCCAGCCATGATCTTATGGCAGGTGTAGAACGGCGCCCAGACCCGTGGGTACTCGGTAACGCCAGAGGCCAGCAGCTCGAACTGATCCTCGGCATAGGCACTCAAGTAGCCGTTACCGTTGGCCTTCTGGCAGCGCGCCAGCTCGGCGACCATCGTGTCGCCCTTTCGGCGCAGAGTCTCGTTGTCCGCGCTGGCGTAGGCTAGCGCCACGGCAGAGAGATAGTGACCGCCGCTGAAGTGTCCGCGCAGTGTGCAGTCCGGCTTCTCCCAACCGCCATAGGGCGTCGCGGTTGAAGTGATGCCGCTGGTCAGGCGAAAGCTGTGCAGCAGACGATCGGTCGTAAGCGAGTCGAGATAGCGCTGATTGATCTCCGCCTGCGCCTTGAAGGCTCCGTCGAGCAGACGCACCTGCGACATGGGGAATGGCACCAGTTTGCTCGGCTTGCCCGTCACCATGTCGCGCGGATCGCCCGGGATCTCGCTGGTCATAGTCGTCCGCAGTCCAAGAGCGGTGCGGCTAAAGGCGAGGCTTCCCGCAACCGCCGTCATACCCACCAGAACGCTACGTCGGCTGGGCAAAGATCGTTCACACATATCCCAAGTCCCCCATCGTTTACGCTCCGCCCAATGCGCAGCGCGGCAACCTTCGCAGTCTATCAACTCCGCGCCACAAACGAAACGAGCCTCTGCAAAGGAGGCTCGTTCCACAGTGCGCTAAGCTTTCCTCGCGACGGTAGATTATTTAACGAAAAGGAAGATGATGGCGAAGGTGTACAGAGCCAGCGACTCGATCAGCACCAGACCCAGAATCAGGTAGAGGAAGATCTTCGAGTGCGCTCCGGGGTTGCGCGCGACGGCCTCTGCCGCCTTGCCCTGACCGATGCCCTGCCCAATACCGCACAGGCCCGAGGCGATTCCCATGCCGATTCCTGCGCCGATTGGGGCAAATGGGCTAACACCCGCCGACTGTGCAAAGGCTGGTGTCGCCAACAGCAGCGCAGCCATTGTCATAAATACATATTGCAATATACGCATCGTAGTACGCTCCGCTCTCCCAAAGTACGTCGCCAGTGGGTGGTTGATGTCCGCTCACAGGCGGCACCCTCACGCTGTACGTCGTTGTTGCGTGCTGCGAAGCGGGAGAAGAACTCCGCAGAAATTCAAACTCTAATGCTCTTCAGACAACGCCAGCGACAGATAGATCATTGCCAGCAGCATGAAGACAAATGCCTGTAGCACCGCGACTAGTAGATGCAGCGACATAAATATCAGCGGCAATCCGACCGGGATCAGCGAGAAGAAGACCAGCGTAATCAGAGCGCCAGCAAAAATATTTGCGTAAAGACGCACAGTAAGCGAAAGCACGCGCGCAAAGTGAGAGATGATCTCAATCGGCATCAGCAGCGGAGCCAGCCACCAGAGCGGACCGAGGAACTGCTTGATGTATCCAAAGCCGTGCTTGCGGATGCCGTGATAGTGATAGTACGCAAAGGTCAGCAGCGCCAGACCCAACGGCACCACAACATTGGCTGTCGGCGAGTCCAGTCCTGGAATCAGCCCTACCAGATTGCAGGGCAGGATAAAGATCGCCAGCACCGTCAGGAAGGTCACATAGCGCTCGCTGCCGTGTCCAATGATGGAGTCGGCCTGCCCCGAGATCGCTTCATGCGTTATCTCCGCAAAGTGCTGGATTGTGGAAGGCTTCTCCACATGCAGCGTGAGCCGCACCGCCACAAAGTAAAGCAGCAGCAGAGAAGCGATGACCAGTTCCATCATCAATGTGTCCGAGATGGGCGCGCTGGCATTGGCCGGATGAACGTGCAGGCGTGCCAGCAATGCGTCGACGGGTGCTGCCAGATGGTCGTTCAGAATTCGCGTAAACAGTAGCTGTGTCGGCATAAGTCTCGTCGCTCCGGCGGCTAATCGGTCCAACTCTTCAGCAAACGAATCGATTCAATCAGCAAGGCGGTTAACCCAAGTGCCAGTCCAGCAACAAGAGCCAAAACAGAGCCATGCAGAAATTTCAGACTAACATATAGCAGTGCCAAGGCTACACCGAGGCGAAGAAAGAGTCCAATCAACAGTGCCGCAAAGGGACTCGATGGGGCCTTGCCCTCGCTCTCGATCCGCGCCGCCACTGCGGATAGCAGGCGCAGCCACTGCATCAGCCCAGAGCCGGAGATCAGCGCACCGACCGCGAACAGCCCTGCGTTGCCCCATCCTGCCTTCCAACCCAGCAGCGGCACACCCACGGCTATTGCAATCGCCACTGTACGCATAGCCCGCCAGACCGTGCGCTTGAAGTCGGCGTCATTGAAGTCCTCGCCACGCGTCCCGCCTGCTTCAACCTGCTCGCTCACTGCCATATCCCGCTTTGCCCCTGCTTGTTCCTGCATCGGATCGCTCATCTATCGTCCTTCATATAGCGCTTTGCAATGGCGATCAGTTGCGCGATGCCGCCTGCCGCACCGACGAAGATCCCCGTAATCGTCATCCAGTCCGTCCGGTAGTGTCGGTCCAGCCACCCGCCACAGAGCCATCCGACAAAGATTCCGCTGGGGATCGAGAGCGCGATCTGTACCATCGCCTCGACTTTGGCGTAGCTCTGTATACGGCTGCTCTTGTTACTGTGTTCATCGGCCATTGCCCCTTATTACACCACGGCGGGGGCATCCGTGGCTCGGCACCGATATACTGAAGGTTCTGCGTCATTCAAGCCAAGGACAATACCGTGTACGAATCACAGTTTGAAGAAGACCTATACAACCTGCGGCGCGAGAAGCTCCAGCAGATCGCCGCGCTCGGTCAGGCCACCTACCCCAATAGCTACGCCGCAACGCTCACCGTTCCCGAACTGCGCGCGCGCTACGACGCCTTCACCACCGAGCAGTTCACCGCCGATCTCGAAGCAGGCAAGAAGATTGAGGTCGCAATCGCCGGTCGCATCATGGCGATTCGCGTGCAGGGCAAGGCGGGCTTTGCGCAGTTGCAGCAGGCGGGCCAGCGGATGCAGCTCTACGTGCGCAAGGACGATGTGGGCGAGGACGGCTTCGCGCTGTACAGGCTGCTCGACCTGGGCGACCATGTGGGCGCGCGCGGCTACCTGATGCGCACGCGGACGGGCGAACTGACGGTGCATGTTTCTTCACTTACCTTTCTCTCCAAGGCGATGCTGGCGCTGCCGGACAAGTTCCACGGGCTGGAGGACACCGAGCTGCGCTATCGCCAGCGGTATGTGGACCTCTTCGTCAATCCTGAC
>CAZPZL010000272.1:0-4276 GCA_964590925.1 uncultured Granulicella sp. | reverse complement strand
GGCATCACCAAGGTCGTCGATCCGTGGGCGGGGAGCTTCTACGTCGAGAGCCTGACTCAGGAGCTAATGGAGAAGGCGTGGCACCACATTCAGGAGATCGAGTCGCTGGGCGGAATGACAAAGGCCATTGAGACCGGCATCCCGAAGATGCGCATCGAAGAGACGGCCGCACGGCGTCAGGCTCAGATTGACTCCGGCCGCGAGGTAATCGTCGGCGTCAACAAGTATCGGCTAGCCAAGGAAGCTCCGCTGGAGACGCGCGAGGTCGACAATCAGGTCGTGCGCGAGTCGCAGTTGCGCGGACTGGCCGAGATCAAACGCACACGCGATTCCGCAGCAGTCGCTAAATCGCTCGATGCGCTGACAGAGTGCGCGCGCACCGGCACTGGCAACCTGTTGGAGTTGGCCGTCAACGCGGCTCGTCTGCGCGCCACCTTGGGCGAGATATCGGACGCACTGGAGAAGGTATTCACCCGCTATCAGGCCGTCAGTCGTACAATTAGTGGCGTGTACTCCTCCGAGAGCAAAGACGACACCGAGTTCAAAAAGGCTGCAGCAATGGCAGATGAGTTTGCCAGGCTTGAGGGCCGCCGACCGCGCATTCTAGTCGCAAAGATGGGTCAAGACGGTCATGACCGTGGCGCAAAGGTCATCGCCACGGCGTTTGCCGACCTCGGCTTCGATGTTGACATGGGACCGCTCTTCCAGACACCCGCCGAGGCCGCTACCATGGCCGTCGAGAATGACGTTCATGTGCTTGGTGCGTCGTCGTTGGCTGCAGGCCACAAGACACTGATTCCAGAAGTTATCGCCGAGCTGAAGAAGCGCGGGCGCAGCGACATTCTGGTCTTCGCCGGTGGCGTCATTCCGCCGCAGGACTACGAATTTCTGGAGAAGGCTGGTGTCGCCGGAGTCTTCGGCCCCGGAACCGTGATCCCGATCTGCGCCCAGACCATCCTCGCTAAGTTGATGAGTGCAGTCAACGCCTAGTTCTATGGATACAAATTCAATCAATGTCGCTGCGACTCCTTCGGGGGTCGCAGCGGTTTCTAGGGACACATTTGCATCGTAGGGTGGTGACGTGATGTCGAGTGAAGTAGCAGTGAAGCCACACGCACGGGCGCGACAACCGTTACAGTGGTACATCGACGGCGTCCTGGCGGGCGACCGCGTTGCGCTGGCGCGAGCGATCACGTTGATCGAGAGTACACTTCCCTCCGATGTGGAGCTATCGGCGCTTCTACTGAACGCGGTTCTGCCTCACATCGGCAAGACGCGAAGGTTAGGCATCACCGGCGTTCCCGGCGTCGGCAAGAGCACCTTCATCGACGCGCTGGGAATGCATGTAACCGAGGGGCGCGGTGAGCGGCTGGCCGTCCTCAGCGTGGACCCATCCAGCCCGATCTCAAGCGGCAGCATACTGGGCGACAAGACTCGCATGGCTCGTCTCTCAATGGAAGATCGCGCGTATATTCGTCCATCGCCCTCGGGCGGTCATCTAGGCGGCGTGGCGCGGCGGACGCGGGAGACTATTCTGCTCTGCGAGGCCGCTGGGTTCACCAACATCTTCATTGAGACGGTCGGCGTCGGCCAATCCGAGACCGCCGTGCGCTCCATGTCGGACTTCTTCCTACTGCTGATGCTGGCTGGCGCAGGCGACGAGCTACAGGGCATCAAACGCGGAATCATCGAGATGGTCGACGGCATGGCCATCAATAAGGCCGATGGAGACAATCTGGCCAAAGCCGAGCGGGCGCGCTTTGAGTACGCCTCCGCCCTGCACATGTTTCCCCCGTCGGGCGATGGATGGACACCACAGGTGGTCTGCTGCTCCTCGCTCAACGGCACCGGCATAGACGAGATATGGCAGATGGTGCTGGACCACGAAGCGCAACTTGAGTCAATCGGCAAGATCGAGGAACGGCGCACGCGCGGCGCACTACAGTGGATGGACGACCTCATCTCGATGGGGCTGGCCGAACTGTTCCGCGACCAGCCTGCGGTGGCAAAACGACTGCCCGCACTGCGCGAGGAGGTCCGCCACGGACGCATCACGCCGCTGGCCGCCAGCCACGAGCTGCTTAACACCTTTCATCCGCTGCTATGACGTTTCAACCTGAAACTGGCAGTTGCTGGCCTGCGGATCTCCGGTTTAGAGGAGTTTCTGGCGTCGGCGGGGGATGATTCTGTCCATGATGATCCGTTCAGCAGGATCTTCCACCGGTCGGCTTTAGGCTACTTCTCCGCAACCGCTCTTACATGACTCTACGCCCCACGAATATTCGCGGTCAGTAGCAAGGGCGCGTTTGTCGGCACATCAACCCCTCCGAGAAGGGTCTGGCATGTGGACCGTGAAGCTTAGCCAATGGAGGATGCGTCTAGGCGAGAGCAAAGGCATATTCCTCCGCTTGTAGCGGAATGACGAGCAAACCGCATTAGCGAAGCCTAAAACGACGTTAGCGCGAGTACCCGCGAGATCAGCCATGCGGTATTCCTTGTCCAGTAGTTTGCGATGCGGACCTGGTCGAGCCAGAGAGCCTTGTATCGGGCATTGGGCGGGATCGGGTGGAAGCGATTTGCTAACCATTTACGTTCTGGGGTTCCCATTGAGGGCAAAACCACTTATTCTGTGTTTATGTCCAAACTTTCGATTCGCGATCTCGACCTTACCGATAAGCGCGTGTTCATCCGCGTCGACTTCAACGTACCGCTGAAGGATGGAGTCATCACCGACGACACCCGCATCCGCGAGACCCTGCCCACGATCGAATACGCTCTGCGTCACAAGGCGAAGGTGATTCTGGCCTCACACCTGGGACGTCCCAAGGGCAAGCCGGTGGATTCGATGAGCCTGCGCCCAGTGGCGACGCGCTTGCGTCAGTTGCTGAACAAGCTGTTTGACTCCGAGGAGAATGTAGCCTTCTCACCGGATTGCGTTGGCGAGGTGGCCATCGAGCTAGCCAACGGGCTGGACTCCGGGCAGACGCTGCTGCTGGAGAACCTACGCTTTCACAAGGAAGAAGAGGCCAACGATCCGGCATTCGCCAAACAGTTGGCCGAGTTGTGCGACGTGTACGTCAACGATGCGTTTGGCAGCGCCCACCGCGCCCACGCATCGACTGAGGGGATTACGCACTTTGTCAAGCAGTCGGCTGCGGGCCTGCTGATGGAAAAAGAGCTGAACTTTCTGGGCAAGGTGCTGACCGAACCGGATCGTCCGTTCGTGGCCATCATTGGCGGGTCGAAGATCTCGGGCAAGATTGACGTGATCGACAACCTGCTGGACAAGGCCGACACGCTGCTGATCGGTGGCGGCATGGCGTACACCTTCCTGAACGCACTGGGTCAAGCAACCGGCAAGTCGCTGGTAGAGGCTGACAAGCTGGACGTGGCCAAAGCCGCTCTCGATAAGGCCAAGGCCAAGGGCGTCAAGTTGCTACTGCCCATCGACCATGTGCTGGCCGACAAGTTCGGCGCAGATGCGAAGACCTCGATCTTCGCGGGCGAGGGCGCGTTCCCGGCAGAGATGATGGCACTCGACATCGGCCCCAAGACGATTGATCTCTTTGCCAAGGAGATCAGCGATGCGCGCACCATTCTATGGAACGGGCCGATGGGTGTCTTCGAGCTGGCTCCGTTTGCGCATGGAACCAACGCAATTGCCGAGTTGGTTGCGGCCAATCGCGATGCCACCAGCATCGTCGGCGGGGGAGACTCGGTTGCCGCGGTCAAGCAGGCTGGCGTGGCTGACAAGATTTCGCACATCTCCACCGGCGGCGGGGCGAGCCTCGAATTTCTCGAAGGTAAGACGCTACCGGGAGTCGCCGCGCTCACAGAAAAGTAAGCCGAGAGCTTCAACCAATAACGGCGGGATGAGGCGTCTACCTCATCCCGCCGTTTGCTTATCTGTAGCTAAGACAGTTCCGAATTGCTGTAACCCAATAGGCTTGTCATTCCACAGTATTTTTGTTTGTCATTCCCGAAGGGGATCTGCTTTTCCTCGTTGCTCCTTGGGATACACCATTCCGGGGACTTCTCTAAATGCCACAGAGGTGGACGGTGATGCCGAGTTCTGCCATCATGGCGGCTTTGGCGGCCAAAGCTTTGTCGGCCATCTCCGGTGTATCTGCATACGCGACGTTGATATGGTTTGCAGGGTGACGAGCCATGAACTGATCGCGTCTGATGCCGTGCAGCAGGACATGCATGATGGGCCACTGCGGAGTCACCGACTGCAGGCGTCGCTCAGTCTCTTCGGCGGGCAGCTCTATGGCGG
>CAZPZL010000271.1:0-4300 GCA_964590925.1 uncultured Granulicella sp. | reverse complement strand
CGTCATCAGTCTAGTGGTCAACGTAGCGCAGGTGTTGACCTCGTTGCAGGACTCGACAGTTTCCACCGTTGCCCGCCTGGTTGCGACTGGCGGTGCGTTGTTCTTAGCCATGCCGTGGATGTGGCGTCATCTGGCGAACTTCACACTTTCGACCTTTTCCGACTTTCACGAGTACCTTAAATGATCGAGATACCTATCATCGCGATTATCACCAAGCTGCTGACGATCGGCGTGCGGCTCTCAGGGCTGATGCTGTTCGCGCCGTTCTTTGGCAGCGTTGTGATTCCGGTGCGCGTGAAGGCGATTCTTGTTTTTGCATTGACACTTATGTTGTACCCGGCGGTTGGGCAGACAGTCGATTCACACGTGATAGCGAACTGGCCGATGGTTGTGATCACGGAATTCCTCGTTGGGGCCGGCATGGGTATTGCCACCAATGTTGTCTTCGAGGCCGTGCAGCTTTCGGGCCAGGTGCTCGGCATCCAGATGGGCTACTCGCTGGTGAACATTCTCGATCCGCAAACCCAGGTGGACACGACCGTAATGGCGACGTTCTACCAGTGCATCGTGATGCTGCTGTTTCTCAGGATGGATGTACATCTCTGGATTCTCCGCGCAATTGGGAATAGCTATCGCGATGTTCCTCCAGGAACGGCGCACTTGAGCAGCCTGTTCACACTGTCGGTGATCTCAACAGTCGGTGAAGCCTTTAGCCTTGGGGTTCAGATCGCCGCGCCGGTTCTGTCGGCGACACTGGCTGCGGATATCATCCTCGGCTTGCTTGGGAAAGCATCGCCACAAATGCCCCTTATGCTGCTGGGCCCTGCAGTCAAGAGTGTTCTGGGCATCATGGTTCTGATCGTAACGCTGAAATATTGGCCCGACCTTTTCCGCCGCTTGTTCATGGATTCGATGGCAAATGGCGAACGTTTATTCCACCTGGCAGGATGAAGTCGAATGGCTGAAGGAAACAAGAGCGAACAGGCAACACCACGACAGCGCCAGAAGGCGCGCGAACGGGGACAGGTTACCCGCTCGCGCGAATTGACCGGAGCGCTCTCGATGTGTGCCGTGGCCGCAGCCCTGTATTTGATGTGCCGGGGGGCCGTGCCAGAGTGGGCGCATTTCTTCCGTACAACACTGGATTTGGCAAACGCTGACTCGATCGAACCAGGCGGCGCACTGCTGTACCGGACAACTATAGAGACTCTGCGCTGGATGGTTCCGATTCTTGGCGCGGGATTGGCGGTGTCGTTAATCGCCGGCGTTGCCCAGGGGGGATTTGTCTTCGCACCTGAGGCTCTGTCGTTCAAGTTCGAACGGCTCAGCCCTCCAGACCGCTTGAAGCAGCTCTTCTCGCTGGCGGCGCTCAGCACGATTCTCAAGTCGCTGTTGCCGTTCTCTGCCATCGCATGGGTGGGCATTGCGAGTATCCGGGGGCATTGGACAGAGATCGTGACCTGCACGGCCGTCGACGTGCGCGGATTCGTACACCTGATCGGGAGCATTCTGCTTGAGCTCTGTTGGAAGTCTGGATTGATTCTTGTGATCTGGGCCGGCGTGGACTTCATGCTGCTCTGGTGGAAGAACGAAGGCGATCTGAAGATGAGCCGCCAGGACATCAAGGATGAGCTGAGGCAGTCGGAAGGCAACCCGGAAAGCAAAGGCAGGATCAGGAGACTTCAGAGGCAAAGCCGCCGCAGACAAATACTGAAGGCTGCGGAAACAGCCACCGTGGTGATTACGAACCCGACGCATTATGCAGTCGCTTTGCGCTACGAGGTGAACATGAAGGCGCCCATCGTGGTTGCCAAAGGCCTCGATAACCTGGCGGCGAAGATCAAAGAGATCGCCTGGAAGCTGGATATTCCTTTAATTGAGAATCGGCCTCTGGCGCAGGCGCTCTACAAAACAGTCGAGGTGGGCGACCCCATTCCATCGGCGTTGTATCACGCAGTCGCTGAGATTCTGGTCTTGATCTACAAGGCGCAAGCCGAGGTGAGAAGCCGAGAGGCGCGGTGGCGGACGTCTCTAATTCCTACAAATGTTGTGAGGCCGCAGTGAATAAGAAGCCCGGGTTGCTGAATACGCTCCGTACCTATTCCGATTGGGTAATTCCGACCGGCGCCGTTGCGCTTGTGTTCGTCATGCTTGTTCCGCTGCCGAGCATCGCGCTCGATCTGTTGCTGACGCTCAGCATCACGGCGTCGGTTCTGGTTCTGCTTACGGCGATACAGATTCTGCGGCCAGTCGAGTTTTCAGTGTTCCCAAGCCTGATCCTTCTGTTGACGCTCATGAGATTGGCGCTCGATCTGGCCGCGACCCGGCGCATTCTTATGCATGGAAGCGAGGGAACCAGTGCCGCAGGCAAAGTGATCGAGGCATTCGGTCAATTCGTGGTGGGCGGCAACTACATTGTGGGCTTTGTCATTTTTATCGCTCTGATTGCCATTCAATACCTTGTGGTGAGTCACGGCGCGGTCCGCACCGCCGAGGTGACGGCGCGCTTCACTCTCGACGCAATGCCTGGCAAGCAGATGGCAATCGACTCGGACCTGAACACGGGCCTTATCAACGCGGACCAGGCGCGTGCGCGTCGTGAAGCGGTGGCGCGGGAAGCGGAGTTCTGCGGTTCAATGGACGGCGCGGCCCGGTTCAGCCAAAGGGATTCTCTGGCCACAATTCTTGTTACCGCCATCAACATCGTGGCCGGCTTTCTGATCGGCGTCTTTCAACAAGGGATGCCATTCCAGGAAGCACTCAAGACCTACACAATTCTCACTGTCGGCGATGGGCTGGTCGCGATCATCCCGTCATTGCTTGTTTCCGTAGCCGGCGGCATCGTTGTAACGCGAGCCGCTTCGGACCATTCTCTTGGCTCGGACATTGGCACGCAAATGTTCCGCACTGCGCGCCCGCTGTGGATCGTTAGCGGATGCCTTCTGTGTCTGGCCCTCATTCCAGGGATGCCGAAGATTTCGTTTGTGGCATTGGGCTCAGTGACGATGTTTGCCGCATGGAAGCTGAAGCCATCGGCTTCCGCGGAGACGGCGGCGAGCGCGAAGGCCGCGAATGCGCGGGGAGACAAGCCTGGGCAACCAGTGGTTGATCCGATGGATGCGGTGCTGAAGCTCGACGATCTGATGCTCGAGGTTGGCGTCGGGCTGGTGCCCCTTGTCGATGCCAAACAAGGAGGGCAACTGCTGGCGCGGGTCAAGTCGTTGCGCAAGAGCCTGGCGCAGAACCTTGGGTTTCTCGTCCCATCGATCCACATTACCGATAACCTGTCGCTCAAAGACAAGGAGTACGTCATCTATCTTCGCGGCGTGGAAATCGCACGCTGGGAGATGCGGCGCGACCGGCTGCTGGCGGTCAATTCGAACATGAAGCCTGGCGATTTACCAGGGCAGGACACGAGAGAGCCGGCATTTGATTCGCCCGCAAAATGGATCACGCCGGATTTGCAGGCGCAGGCTATTGCATTGGGTTGCGCGGTGGTTGACCACACTTCGATTCTGGCTGCGCATCTCTCTGAACTGATCAAACAGAATGCACATGATCTTTTGACGCGCCAGGAGACAAAGCGGCTTATCGACAGGCTTGCGGATTCACATCCGAAGTTGGTAGATGAGCTCGTACCGAAGTTGCTGACCCTTGGAGAGGTACAGAAGGTACTGCAGCAGTTGCTGAGAGAGCAGGTTTCGATCCGCGATCTGGGGACCATTCTCGAGACGCTGGTGGAAACGGCCGCCACGAACAAGAACCCGGTCATTCTTGTTGAGGCAGTGAGACATTCCCTGGGCCGTGCGCTGATTCGGCCGCTTCTGGACGAGACTGGCCGACTGAAGGTTGTCACTCTGGACAGTGCGCTTGAGGAGGAATGTGCCCGGTCGACGGGGCAGAATCCGCAACTGGCAAATGGGGGAGCGCTTCAGATATCTGTGGCGCGGAGAGTGCTGGAAGGATTGCGCGCGATGCTGGGCGAGCAGATTGCGCTCGCTCCGCCAGTGCTGCTTTGCTCATCGCCGGGCCGGTTTTATCTGAGGCGCGTGCTGGAGCCGTTCATTCCCAAAATTGTTGTGATTTCGCCATCGGAGATCCCTCCAATGACGCAGGTAATGTCGCTGGGGTCGGTGCGATGAAGAGACTTGAAGGCATTACGTTCGAAGAGGTGACCAAATGACACCGGCAGAAGTGGCCTACAAGACGAGTGTGGCTAACACGGCGAGCGAGGAAGAGCTCGTGATGCAGGAGCTGCCGCAGGTCTACTATATAGCGGCCCGCATCCGCGAGCGACTGC
>CAZPZL010000270.1:0-4310 GCA_964590925.1 uncultured Granulicella sp. | reverse complement strand
TCTCGTCGAGGATCGTGTTCAGCGCGACCCACTCGGCGTCGCTCAGGTGCGAGATCGTCGGCGAGTTCAACGCCGGCAACTGCGCCACAATCTTGTCGAGGTCGGCCTTGCGCGCGTTCAGCATCAGACCGACGCGTCCCTGTGCGGCGATAGCCGCATTCAACATCAGCGCGATATTCTCGATCTTTTTGTGTTTCCACTCGTCTTTGTTGGCGGCCTTGTTTGCGATCAGCTGCGTCTCACTCTCCATCAGCGTTTCGATAATCCGCAGCCGATTCGCGCGCAGGCTCGACCCGGTCTCGGTGACTTCGACAATCGCATCGGCCAACGTCGGTGGCTTCACTTCGGTCGCGCCCCAGCTAAACTCCACCTTGACGGGAATATTTTTCGCCGCAAAGTACCGCTTGGTAAACTCGACCAACTCCGTCGCAATCACCTTGCCCGCCAGATCTTCCGGCTTCTGAAACGGCGAATCCTCCGGCACACACAGAACCCACTTCACCTTCTGTCGACTCACCTTGGAGTAGGTAAGGCTGGTGATGTAATCCACGTCCGTCTGGTTCTCCAGAACCCAGTCGTTGCCCGTCAAACCCGCGTCCAGAGCTCCCTTTTCGACGTATCGCGCCATCTCCTGCGCGCGCACCAACATACACTCGATCTCGCTGTCGTCAATCGAGGGAAAGTAGCTACGTCCGCTCGCCGAAATCCGCCAGCCCGCTCGCTCGAAGAGCGCAATCGTTGCATCCTGCAAACTGCCCTTTGGAATTCCTAACTTCAATTTCGACATCACACTCTCCTGATCTGCTTTTCGCAGCAACAACGTTGTCATTTCGAATCATTATTTGTTTGTCATTCCGCAGCGAAGCGGAGGAATCTGCTCTTGCTGTTATTTGCCAGATGCAACTGGAATTGATTTCGTAAAGCAGCTCACCGTTCCCTCGTGGCAGACCAGCCCATCGCCCTCGACCACCACGCGAAAGAGCAGCGTGTCATTGTCGCAGTCGGTCGCCGCCGTCACAATACGCAGCCGATTACCGCTGGTTTCGCCCTTCATCCACAGCTTCTGGCGGGTGCGGCTCCAGAAGGTCACGAAGCCGCTTTCCAACGTCTTCTGGTAGCTCACTTCGTTGAGGAAGCCAAGCATTAGCATCTCGCCGGTCTTCGCGTCTTGTACGATTCCCGGGACAAGGCCATCCATCTTGGCAAAGTCGATTGTTGGTGCATTCTGTATCTCGCTCATCTCATCTCTCGCTTTCGGGTTTTACGGTGTCATCTTGGCAAAGCCAGAAACCCCGTATTTAGTCGTAGCTTGTTTCTGGCGTTTACTGCTTCTCCTGATAAATATTTCCGAACAATTGAATTAATTCCGAACTATCTGCAAATTGTCGTTGCGGCTTCAAGAGTTGTGCCTACATTCCATCCGCGCGCAGCAAAAAGGCCCGCTCGCGGTGTGCGCGTCGGCGGGCCTCTGGAATCCTGTTATGCGTTTCGCTACTTTGTCGCATCACAGACAGCCGCCAACACGCTTGCCGCATGATGATGGTGATGTCCACGATGCTCGGTCGAAAAAATCATCTACACAAAGGCTACCGTCAACCGATTTCTTTGTCAACGTTGTTACGCAATAGCCGCCCCCCGCGAAACTCGCGCGACGCCTCACACGTCTCCCAAGTGTCCCTTCCAAGGAGTAGCTCCCATGAGTTTGCCTCTCGACCGTCGTACCTTTCTCCGTCTTGCCTCCGCAACCGTTGCACTCTTCACGCAGAAGGCGCGTTCACAGACTACGCAACTCGCACCACACACCAGCCGTCCTCCAGTCAAGAGTCGAAAGAACTTTGTCGGCATTCAGGTGCGCGCCTACGCGTGGCAGGACGAGGGCATCGATGCGATCCTAGACAACATCCAGCACAAGGGAGGCGTCAACACCGTCTGGGCCTACACCTTTGGCTACGGCGAACAGCGTCTGCGCAAGGGCAGCAATCTTCCCGACCACGGCACACCGCTCGCCGCCGGTTCCACCGAGGTCAACGCCGGAGCCTTCTACGACTACTCGCCAAAGTACTTCCAGAACACCGTCCTCAAGGACTTTCGTTCGACTGGCTACGGCGCTTTCAATGTCATCGAGCAGGTCGCGCCCAAGGTTCATGCGCGCGGCATGGACTTCTTTGCCTGGGACCTCAACAATCCTAGCCCTACGCTCAACCGCATCGCACCCCACTACGCCGAGCTGGCCGAGATTGACCTCAATGGTCGTCCCACCGTCAATCCCTGCTACAACCACCCCGACTACCGCGCCTTCCTTCGCGGCAAGGTGGAGAGTCTTCTCTCCGGCTATCCCGATCTCGTCAATGGAGTCGCCTGGGGTTGCGAGCGCATGGGGCCGCTGGACAACATGATCAGCGGTTCGTCTTCCGCCACCTGCTTTTGTATGCACTGTCAGGCCAAGGCCCGCGATCTCGGCATATCAGTCCCGCGGGCGCAGGCTGGCTATCGCGAACTCACCCAGCTCTTTCACGTTACGACGCAGGATCCCGCGCCCACCGATGGCTACTTCGTCTCCTTCTGGCGCCTGTTGCTAAAGTACCCTGAGATTCTCAGCTGGGAGTCCCTCTGGACCGACAGTTTCCAGGGCATGCAGGCCGAGCTATATACCCTTGCCAAGTCCATCGCGCCGCAGAAGCCCTTCGGATTTCACCTGATGCAGAACATGACCTTCAGTCCCTTCTATCGCGCCGAAGAGGACTACACCCGCCGCCGCGAGTTCGCCGACTTCCTCAAGCTCGCCACCTACAACAACGCCGGAGGCCCACGCATGTCTGCGTACCTCACCAACCTCAGCCGCACCGTCTTCCACGACGCCCAGCCGCAGGACTTCCTCGCCCTTTACTACAAGATGATGAACTACAACGAGGCCCCCTTCGACCAACTCGCCTCCTCCGGCCTCTCGCCCGACTACGTCGCCAAGGAGACAAAGCGCGCCCTCATCGGTGTCGCTGGTCAAACCAAAATCTATCCCGGTATCGACATCGACGTTCCTGTCCTCGGCGGAGGCCCAAAGGCCACCGACAAACGCACCAATCCAGATGATGTGAAGCACGCTCTCCAGGCCGCCTTCACTGCTGGAGCCGACGGCGTCGTCCTCTCCCGCGAGTATGTCGAGATGTGGCTCGCCAACCTCACCGCTGCCGGCGACGCACTCCGCCATATCGTCGCGCAGCAGTCGACGAAATCATAGTGCGCAAGCAGTACCGCTCGCCGATCTACTTCAGACGATGCGTAATTATCCGCTGCACATACTCGTCACACATGCGTGGCAGGGGCGGCCCCGTCGCCGTATTGATGTCTTGCAGTTTCTTTGGCGCGAATGGCGGACCAAGGCAGGAGGAACGCGTGTCTGGCGTGAGACAAGGAAGGAATCTTCGACGGGTATAAGGTGGCTTCTTGCTTATTGTCAAACAAGATACTACGGAAAATAAATGGAGACTTTACAACTTTTGTGTGTGTCCCGTATCGAGACAACTCTATAATGTTGAAAATAAGCCGAGTGGTCTTTGTTCGCCGAAGCGGCGCGGTTGCCGACTCAAGAACTGTGCGCCATACGCTGTTGTAGGCGGAGAACCCTCAACATGCCGCCTTTGCAGTTCAATCTGACTTGTGATCAATTTTCTGGAGTTCTTTCAAAATGTGCAGACCCCGTCTAAGCGCTCTTCGGGCCGCGTTCGTTTTACTGCTGGCCGGATTTTCTGGAATTGCTCCGCTGAGCGTACGCGGACAGTTCGCCACGTTGCTGGACACCACTACGCGTTACGCAGGAAATAGCACTGGCACGGGCGGTTGGAATCAGGATTCGGGCGTCGCCACGTCTACGGAACTAAATGTGCCGACAGATATTGTCTTTGATTCGTCTGGCAATCTGTACATCTCCGATGCTCAGAACAACTGTGTGCGCAAGGTGGACACCAGCGGCAACATCACCACGGTTGCCGGGTTGCGAGTAAGCGGAAGCGCGGATACCTGCAACACTACCGCGGGTACGGCATACGACCCGGTTGATGGACTAGAGGGGCCGACTGGACTGGCGATTGACAGCAGCAATACGTTGTACATCGCTGACAGCCAACACAACTGCGTCCGTTCTTTGGCCTACAACACGGTGGATACCTATGCAGCACCCGCTCTGACGACTGTGACCGGCCCCTGTGGGCCGTACAAAAATTCCTCAACTCCTACCCCGCTAGGTCTGGCGATTGACAGCAGCTCAAATCTGTATATCTCGTTCACGTTTGCACCCGGAGGGCAAGATCTCAATC
>CAZPZL010000269.1:0-4321 GCA_964590925.1 uncultured Granulicella sp. | reverse complement strand
AACGCTGAACTTGGTCAGGTGCCGATGTCCATAGGAGCCGGAAAGGTGGGAGCAGGTGTGCAGTGAAGAGACACAGCCTGCGCTGTTGAAGTCGCAAGACCAGTCATCGCAGTCGCGCTCATGCTCTTAATGATGAAGTCGCGCCGTGAAAGCCCCATCGTGCACCTCGTGCCAAGACTGGTTCAAATGCGACGAATATCCCCGTCGAAATCATTCTTGCACAAGATGCCACGAATAGGCTGATGACAGTTGATCATTTCAATAGTTTGGGTCTAAGGGCTTTCGCAAATTCGGATTTTGTTGGATAATGTAAGAGGTTGTGCGTGGCCTGACCGCACGGCTCTCCGGTTGAAAATCAGGATTGGTAGCAGGGGCCAAACGCCCTGTGTTGCGGCGTGTCAGGTGGGCGGGCTAACGGTTGGCCATTCGGGCTTACAGTTTGCAATCCACAGGACAAGCTGCTTGCCAGCCGAGGTGGCTGGCCACGATAAGAGAGAGGAAGTAGAATGCGCGAAATCATTACATTGCAGTGTCCGGCGTGCAAGAACAGGAACTACTCAACGACGAAGAACAAGAAGACGACCACGGGTCGGCTGGAGTTCTCGAAGTTCTGCAATACCTGCCGCAAGCACACCGACCACAAAGAGACGAAGTAAGCACAGCAGGGAAGGGGGAACAGGGAACAGGGAACAGATTTCCCCAACCTGCGTTCACCTCCCGGCCACGCTTGCTTATGGACTTGGGGGAGTAAGCTCAACGGTTAAACTGTCGGTCTCCAAAACCGAACTTCTCGGTTCGAATCCGAGCTCCCCCGCCAGCTTTCCGGACTTTGCCACTTGGTATGGCAGGGCATGACTGGCAGACGAAACCGCGGACGCTGATCCGCATGAAGGTTTGAGGTAGTATGGCGAAGACTATTGCAGTTGAAGATGTGCAGAGTCCCGGGATCGAGCGGTTGAAGTCGAAGCCGCGCGAGTTTATGGAGTTCCTCCACGATGTGCGCAGCGAGATGCGAAAAGTGGTAACGCCAGCGCGTGCCGAGGTTCAGTCCACCACGACGGTCGTCATCGTTACGGTCTTTATCTTTGCGGGCTACTTCGCAGTGGTGGATGCGCTTTTGGGCAAGGGTCTTACGCAGTTGATTGCATACCTCTCCAAGCACTAGCAGTAAGTGAAACTAAGGCGTTGAAGTATCGAAGTAAAGTATGGCAGTAGCAGTATACAAGCGAAGCGGGAACTGATTTGATTGAGCAACAAGAAGGCATAGTGACCATGTCGGTAGACGAGCAAACATCAGAGGCGCAGGATCCGGGCGGCGAGCAGCAGGCCGAGCAGCTTGCGCCGCCGGTCAACGAGAACTACAAGTGGTACATCATCCACGCCTACTCAGGTTTCGAGCGCAAGGTGCGCGAGTCGCTGGAGAGTCGGATTGCGGCGTTTGGTTTGCAGAACCGCATCGGCCGCATTATGATCCCGACCGAGCCGGTTGTCGAGTTGCGCAACGGCAAAAAGTACACCATCGAGCGGGTCTTCCTGCCGGGCTATGTGCTGGTTGAGATGGACCTTGATAATGACATGTGGCACATCATCAAGAACACGCCGCGGGTCACAGGCTTTTTGGGTACGGGAGACAAGCCGGTTGCGTTGACTGACGCCGAGGTCAGCTCGATTCTCTTCCGCTCCGAGACCACCAAGGACAAGCCCGCCAGCAGGATAAAGTTTGAGAAGGGCGAACAGGTTCGCATCAACGAAGGACCGTTTGCCAACTTCAACGGCACCGTCGACGACGTGAATGAAGACCGCCAGACGCTCAAAGTCATGGTCTCGATCTTCGGTCGATCCACACCGGTCGAGATTGAGTTCTCGAAGGTTGATAAGGTGGAAGAGTAGAGTCTGCGAAGGTTGGTTGAATCGGCTGAACGGATACGCCGGTCGCAATAGCAGGCAAGAGTTTATCAATACAAATCGGCAGCTGGACGCGAGCGTCCGCCGCCAGAAGAAGACAGAGGATTGAATCATGGCACCGAAGAAGATTACAGGATACGTTAAGCTACAGATCACCGGCGGCAAGGCCACTCCCGCGCCGCCCGTCGGCCCCGCGCTCGGTCAGGCGCAGGTCAACATTATGGAGTTTTGCAAGCAGTTCAATGCGCGCACCTCCACGCCAGAGATGACCGGCATGACTATTCCGGTTGTCATCACCGTCTACGCCGACCGCAGCTTCACCTTCGTCACCAAGACGCCGCCGGCGGCTGTGCTGCTGCTGAAGGCTGCTGGCATTGAGAAGGGTTCGGGCACTCCCAACAAGGAGAAGAAGGGCAAAGTCACCGAGAAGCAGATCGCCCAGATTGCCGCCCAGAAGATGCCTGACCTGAACGCCATCACGGTGGAGGCGGCGTCGAAGTGTATTCGTGGAACTGCTCGCTCGATGGGCATCGAAGTCGTCGCATAAAACTCTCACGCGCAGCAGTGCAAAGAGGGTACTACATCTTTTTAAATTGAGATCCCTGATCGCGAGTCTGACCTTGCCATCTGGAGAAGGATGTGTGCTTTGCGATCACACTGGAGATCGCAAAGCGATAAATATTGCAAGAGATGTGTTCGGGAGTGAAGATGCGAGGTGAATACTTTCGCACGAAGGTCTAGCGCACCAACTTTGAGTGAAGCTAGAACGTCACTCTCACGGTTTCTGTCTCTCCCCCGAGTATCCGTCAACTACTTCTTCTTGCCCTTCTTGTTCTTGTCCTTCTTGTCGTCGGCGATGGGGTGTGCTTCGTTGTCGGGTGGAGCTCCGGCGGCTTGAATTCGGCGGACGAGGTTGCCCTCCAGCCGATAGGTTTTTTCGATCAATCGTCCCGGCGTCACCATGCCCGTTGTCGGATCGGGCGCAACCGGGCCAGCGTCGGCTGCCAGCACCTTGTAGGTGAACGTCGGCAGCTCCATCTGTGCGGTCGGCGACCGGCCATACGGGTCGCGCGCATTGCGCACCGTCACTGGCAGATAGCCCTCGATGTTCTTCTCGCGATAGGCTGTCTCGTAGCGGTGCATCTTGGAATTCCAGGTAAATACCCGCACCTGGTCGAAGTCAAACGGCAGCCCAGCCGTGTATGGCGCCAGAACCGTCACGTAGATGGGGATGTCTTTGACGTCCTGCTCGGCGCCGTCGTCATGGACCGTAGTGAGCAGGTAAGCGCCGACGATTCGTTGCCCCTCGGCGTAACGGGTCAGCGAGTCTGGCGCGTCGACCTCCATCATGCGCGAGAGCAACCAGCCAGTGCGGCCCTTGTCATCGCGCGCCAGCCACCAGTCCTCCATGGCAATCGGTGGCGGCGGTGCACCAGCCGCTGCGTCGGGCGTTTGCATCGGAGAGGCTCCGCCCGGAACTGGTTTGGGCAGTGTCGCTCGCGCCAGCACCTGTAGCTTGTCTCCCTCCGGCAGACGGTAGAAGACCTCCGTTGTGCGTCCAGGCCTCAGATGCAGATTCACGTCGTCCTCGACCACGGCGGAGGCCACTGGCGGGTCATTTCTGTGCGTCTCTGCCAGTAGTTTGAACTGGTCGAAAACCATTTCGGTAGCCACGGCCTTTTCGTCGATCCAGCCCACCTCGCCATTGTCTGTTTTGACGCGATAGAAGCGCCGTCCGTGCTCCAGAACCTCCAGTTTTTGGCCGTTTTCGACTGTACCGGTGCGATTCGAGACTGCTGCTACGCGGTCGCGCAGAAAGGTCTGCTTGGCGGTGACGTAGACTGATTCTCCAGCCGTATGTGAATGCCACCGCGCACAGCCGCTCAACAGTGTGATCCAGCCCAAGGCAAGGCAAAACCCGACGAACGCAACGCCCCTCTGCACCTCAATCCAGATAGCCTCTGAGCCGCTTCGACGAGTCGAAGCGAATCGGCAAAGTTCATGCTGCGTCATCGGCAAAAAAAACCGTCGCAGAGAGGAGAGGGGGGCGTAGAGGCTCATCTTCGGCACATCTTGAGCATAGCAGTGCAAAAAAATCCGCGCTGGATATCGTTTTGCAGAGAATTGCGCTGCGCCGAACAGAATCGCAATTTTTCCAAGAAAATAGCGGCTTTTCCGCGGAATTTTTGTCGCCAAAGGGGGCAAAATCAGTTAACTGTTGCCAACTCGAATCCCAACCTCTAAATTAGAGTCTTGCGCGAAGTGCCATCTTGCGCTTACAGTTGCTCACGGAAATAATCTCACTTTAGGAATCACTCCAAAGCAGCACACACAATCCAACTCCGTCCATCGCGCTAGTCTGTTCGTTCACATCACACGTCATCTGGTAAGGAGGCCCACACAATGGCCAGTAATG
>CAZPZL010000268.1:0-4326 GCA_964590925.1 uncultured Granulicella sp. | reverse complement strand
CGCGCCGCGACGTCGTTCTGCTGAACGCCGCCGACGTCCTGATCGCCTCCGGCGTCGTTCCCACCGAGACCTCCGACAACCACGCTGCCTTCCGCTCAGCCATTGCACTGGCCGCCCGCGCCATTGACTCCGGCTCGGTCGCCGCGCTGGTCGCCCAGCTAGCCGCCAAATAGATGCATGTGGAACCATCGTCTCCCTGCTCGCGTACAATCTCCAGCAGCCCAAAACACACACTCAGGAGCAGCCCTAATGGCCACCTATACCACCCCGCTCGCCGCCTCGATTGATCCCTCGATGGTCACCACTGCGCTAGAACTTCCCGGCTACCGCATCGTGCGCAACGTCGGTATTGTGCGCGGTATCGTTGTGCGCTCGCGCAACCTGTTTGCTACCATTGGCGCAGGTCTGCAAACCATCCTTGGCGGCAACATCACGCTATATACCCAGCTGTGCGAGAAGACGCGGCAGGACGCTTTCGTCATGATGTCGCAGCACGCTGCCCAGGCCGGAGCTAACGCTGTCATCATGGTTCGCTACGACGCCAACGAGCTGATGCAGGGCGTCACCGAGGTCCTCGCCTATGGAACAGCCGTCGTCGTCGAAAAAATCTAGAGTTCCTTGATTTATGGGCATATATTCGCAACAAGCGAAGAGGTTTGTACATTCTTCCGCGGAGACGTTGTTAAACTTTTTGCCGATCTCCCGCCAAAGGGCACGGATGGATCGTCTGGCGGTTTTCGGAAACAAAAATTTGAACTTGGAAAAGAATCGTTAGATGGGATTCGGCTCGGGAGAATTGGATGCGGATAGGGCACGATTGCACCCGCCGCCGAGAGCGCCTTTCGCACTCCAGCCACCTTGTGGCTGCGGGGCTGTCGAGGATTACAACGACTCCCGAACGATGTTTCAACTCAACCACGTACTCACACCCATCTCCGACGTGCACAACGGGCGGTCACGGAATCACACCAGTGAGAATATCCACAGTGCAGTCCGTTTGCTGGCTACACTCGTGTTGCTAGGGAGGCAATGCATTGGGTGGCAACTATAATGCTTCTTGTACCAATTGATACGGTGCTTGGGAGAGATATGACGACACTATCTGGATTGCTGGATCATTCGCAGGTGTTCGAGTTTGACCAGATGCCGGTGCGCAGAATGCCTAATGGGGGAGAGAGCCGCGATATTGTGCATGGCGAGCTAGCGACTGGCGAGGGAGTGCAACTGCACCAGTCGATGCAGGTGGTGGGGGCTGCTCCGAATCCGCTGCATGTGGTGGAGCACTCGGAGTTTATCTTCGTCAGCGAGGGCGAACTGGAGTTCCAGCACGTGGTTGCCGATGGCACGTTGGCAAGCGAGCGAGTGGACCCCGGCGGAGTGATCTATGTGGCCTATGGGACCAAGCATACGGTGAAGAATGTGGGCGGCGGGGTGGCGCGATATTTTGTCATTGCCATTGGTGGGGACGCCAAGTAATCGAGATGCCAAAGATGGTTGCGACGGGGTATTATAGCGGGCATGAATACGATTAGTCGTCGCGAAATGTGTGTTGCTCTCTCTGGCTTGGCCGCGTTGGCCTTGGCCCATGATGCGCTATCGGGTGGGGCGCAGAGCCTGCCCGATACGATGGCCGTTCCGCTGCCTCCTGGCTCGGCGGGCGACCAAGTGCTTACAAATTCGCGGGCTTTTCCTTTCGCTTCGCTGCCGGTGGTGAAGACGGCCAACGGTGAGACACGGGCAGTGACGCGCGGCGTTTTGGCGACAGGAGAGGTGATTGAAGTACACGAGACGACGCTTCTGCCAGGACACATGCCGCATCCGGTGCACCGCCATCGCCACTCGGAGTTCATGATGGTGCGTGAGGGGACGTTGGAGTTCAACAACGACGGCAAGACCGAGGTCGTTGGGCCGGGCGGAGTACTGTTTGCCGCGTCGAACATGCTGCATGGGTTGAAGAACGTCGGCGAGACGCCCGCGAACTACTTCGTGATTGGGATTGGACGCGACACGGTCGTTACCCCGGTGAGCGCGGAGGCGACGCAACCTTAGTGCAGGCGCGCGCCTAGCTCAATTTCTTCGATGAAGCTGGCCAGCGCCGGGCGTCCGTGGTCTTCCAGACTGGCTGCAACAACCATGCCCTGCGAGATCAGCCCACGCATCTTGCGCGGAGCCAGATTCGCCACGATGACCACCTTGCGGCCGATGAGCGCCTCGGGCTGGTAGTACTCGGCGATGCCGGCGAGGATCTGCCGCTTTTCGTAGCCCAGATCGACTTCGAGGCGCAGCAGCTTGTCGGCCTTCGGAATCCGCTCGGCGACGAGGATTTGGGCGACGCGGAGATCGACCTTGGCGAAGTCGTCGATGGTGATCGTCGGCGACTCAGGCTTGGCTGGCTCTGCGGGGGCATCGGGCGAAGGGCTTAACACCGATGTCACGGATGACACCGATTGGTCCGTCTCCGGGGCTGGGCTGGTTGGCGTGGCTTCGGGGGTGGCGGATGCGGGGGATTCCATGTCGATCATGATCTGGGCGAGTCCTTTGTCTGCTCGGGGAAAGATGGGGCTGAGCGGGCCGAGCTTCGTGCCGGGCTTCAGTCCGCCCCACTTCAGGTCTTTTAGTTCGCCATTGCGCGCGGCCTCTTCGATGTCGCCTAGACCTAGCTGTCGCCAGACCGAGGCTGTGGCGAACGGCGCGACAGGATATAGAATTGCCGTCAGAATCCGAATTGCCTCTACTGCGGTGTATAAGACTTCGATGAGTTTTCGTTTCGACTCATCATCTGGGGCTTTAGCTAAGAGCCAAGGTTTGTGAAAAGAAAGATATGCGTCAACGTGGCTTATTTTCAGGGCCAACTCTGCAAGCAGTATTTGGAAACGATATGTAGGCCACCACTGCTCATTGCAGAGTTCTGCGAAGTTCGTTGTTTCCGAAATAATGAAATGTGTGCCGCTCCGGGCTTCAAATTCTTTTGTTGGTGCGTTATCACCTCGCCAACAATCTCTATCTTGACAGAGCCATGGTGCGGACGGTTTAGTTAGCCCGTCTGCAAAATTTTGTTGGATGAGCCCAAGCGTGCGTGAGACGAGGTTGCCGTAGCCGTTGGCGAGGTCGGCGTTGTAGCGGGTGATGAGGGCGTCGAAGCTGAAGGTCCCGTCTTGTCCGAAGGGAATCTCGCGCAGCAGGAAGTAGCGGAGGACGTCGGAGGCGAAGAGGTCTTGCTCCGGCTTGGTGGGCGGTTGTGGTGGTTCGGATGAAGCAGATCCCTCCGCTTCGCTACGGGATGACAACAAAGAATTGCTGCTGGATGACGACAAGGGTACGTTGTTGGATGACAGCAAATTTGGCTTGGGCGGGCAGAGGGTGCCGAAGGCGTCGAGGATGGTCTCGGTGCGGACGATGTTGCCGCGCGACTTCGACATCTTCGACTCTTCAAAGAGCAGCCAGCCGTTGGCGACAATGGACTTGGGCAGCCACTGCTTGGCCCACTCGGCGTGCTCGGCGGGAGTGATCCGCGGCATCGGCTCGCCTGCGGCGTGCTTGAGCTTGGGGTTCAGCGCCAGCAGGAAGGCGGGCCAGTAGGCGCAGTGGAAGCGCGTGATCTCCTTGCCGACCAGGTGCAGGTCGGCGGGCCAGTAGCGGGCGAACTTGGCCTGCTCGGCGGGATCGTCTGAGCCATAGCCGATAGCTGTCATGTAGTTGACCAGAGCGTCCAGCCAGACGTAGACGACGTGCTTCTCGTTGCCGGGAACGGGTATGCCCCAGGTGAAGCTCGTCCGCGAGATCGACAGATCCTTCAGTGAGCCGGGTATATAAAAGTTCCCCGCCCTTGATCGCTTCGCATCCCCGTGCCACTCACTGCCAGCGCAACCGATGAATTGCGCTATCTCTTCCACGGTTGGTCTTGACCCATTCAAATCCCACAGGTGTTTCTCAGCAGCAGGAAATTGCTTATGAATTTCTGGCATCCAGTTGCCGCGCAGGAAGCTGAGGACTTCGTTCTTGGTGGTGTCGGGCTGGACGTGGAGCTGGCCGCTCTCGATGAGGTCGAGCAGGGGGAGCTGGAAGTCGCTGAGGCGGAAGAAGTAGTTCTCCTCGGTGATGGTCTCTGTGGGGCGACCGCACTCGGGGCAGTCGGCGCCGACCGGCACGTCGACGAAGGCCTCGTCGGGGACCCAGTACTGGCCGGTGTAGCTGCTGAGGTCAATAGCGCCGTTGGCCTCAAGCTGGCGCCAGAGGTGCTGCACGCCGCGCTTGTGGCGGGCATCGGTGGTGCGGATGAAGTCTCGGTGTAAAAACGGATCGTCTTTAGAAAGAGTGTCGTCGAGG
>CAZPZL010000267.1:0-4341 GCA_964590925.1 uncultured Granulicella sp. | reverse complement strand
CGGGCGCGCGCACGGCGCTGCATCTGAAGCGCAATCTGGATGAGTTTCTTCCCGCGGTGCAGTTTGGCGTGACGCTGGCCTCGCTTGCACTGGGTTGGATCGGCGAGCCAGCCGTGGCGCAGATGCTGCTCGATCTCGGCGCACATTGGCTTGCCGTGATGCCCGCGCACTCGCTGATTTACGCGCACGCAGTGGCCATTGCCATCGCCTTTGCCGCGATTACATACTTTGAGCTTCTGCTCGGCGAGCTGGTGCCAAAATCGCTGGCACTGCAACGCGCCGAGCGCATTGCGCTGGCCGTCAGCGGCCCGATGGACGCCTTCATCCGCATGACGCGTCCGGCGGTGCATCTGATGACGCGTTCGGCGGCGCTTGTGCTTAGACTCTTCCACGCGCCGCTGACTGGCGAGGGCGCGGTCCACTCGCCCGAAGAGCTGAAGATGATCGCCACGGCCACGCGCCGTATGGGCCTGCTGCCGCCCTTTCAAGAGGAGATTATTCACCGCGCCATAGAGCTGAACCACGTCACGGTGCGCGAGATAATGACTCCGCGTGGCAAGATCTTTTCGCTACCCGCCAACCTGCCCATCGAGCGTGCCAGCGCCCGCATCGTCGAGGAGCAGCACTCGCGCGTGCCAGTCTACGAGGCGCAGAAGAGCGACGCGACGACCGGCGTGCTGGCCGACGCCGACCGTATCATCGGCGTAGTGTATTCCAAAGACATTGCGCGACTGATGCACTTTCGCGCCGTCACGCTGGGGTTGGGAGGCGCAGTGAACTCTGGCTTGACGCTGCGCCAGGTGATGCGCGACGTCTTTGTGGTGCCGGAGACAAAGCTGGCCGTCGAACTGTTGCAGGAGTTTCAGGATCGCCGCCGCCAGATCGCCATCGTCGTCGATGAGTTCGGCTCGACGGTCGGCATCGTCAGCGGCGAGGACGTGCTGGAGCAGGTCGTCGGCGAGCTCGAAGACGAGTTCGACATCACCCCGGGCATCTCGGACTTTAACGCGGCGGGCGTCATGTCGCTGGACGGCAGCACAACACTGCGCGACCTAGTGACACAGCTGCGCTGGGCCTTCCCGCGCGAGGCTGGTGTCGAGACGCTCGCAGGCTTCCTCCTCGCCCAGCTAGGCCACCTGCCCGTCCCCGGCGAGAGCGTCGTCCACGACGGCCGCCGCTACGTCGTCGCAGAGATGGACGGCCTGCGCATAGCCCGCGTCCGCGTCGAAACCATCGCCGTTCTGGCGTCTTAGACGCGTTTCAGTGTTTCAGAGGAGATTGTTGATGCCTGATTGGGGTTTACTTCTATATTCGCGGTTTTTATTGATAGCTGGAGCGGCTTTTTTCTTCGCTGCGGTGCTTTGGACGTGCATCGGAAAGACGATGTCACACTCCAGCGGATGGGTCTACCGCGCCAAAGAGCCGAACGAATTTCGAAAAACCGTCGCGATGTATTATCTCTGTGGCGTTCTTTTTATTGCTATTGGATACTTCTTGCATTTAGGGAACTAAACTTATCTTCTGCCCATAGTGACAGAGCAGGAGGAATTATTGTTATAAGTAAAGCGAATAATCCCCGCATCGAGCTCTGGGTAGAAAAGTTCTAAATTACCCACTGGTCCTTTAATCTTTATCCCCAAATTGATCTCCCTTCCACAACCCGTTCGTCGCATTCTGACCACGCTGCCTGTGCTTTGGGTGGTGGTCTCGGTGGTCTTTCTGCTGATCCACCTAGTTCCCGGCGACCCGGTGGTGCAGATGCTGGGCGAGGGGGCGACGGCGGCAGACACATCGGCGCTACGACACGCCTATGGATTCGACCTACCCCTGCATACGCAATATCTCCACTACTGGCGCGGGGTTTTGCATGCGGACCTCGGCGACTCGCTGCGGCTGCATGATACCGTTACGCACCTTGTCGCTGAGCGCTATCCCTATACGCTGGCGCTAACGCTGGCGGCGCTGCTGATAGGCATCGCGATCTCGGTACCAGCGGGCGTTGCGTCGGCGCTCAATCGCGGACGCTGGTCGGATCGTCTACTTGGTGTGGTCAGCTTGGGCGGACTCTCGTTTCCCAACTTTGCGCTGGGCCCGGTTTTGATTCTTCTCTTCTCAATCCGCCTTGGCTGGCTGCCAGTCTCAGGTGCGGGGACGGGGCAGATTTTCGGCGTGCAGTTTTTTCTTCACCTGATTCTTCCTGCCGTCACGTTGGGCTGTGGCCTCGCGGGCGTGTTGACGCGCATGGTGCGCGCCGCAATGCTGGAGGAGCTTGGCCAGGACTACATCCGCACTGCGCGTGCCAAAGGCCTGAGCGAGCGACGTGTCGTCTATCGCCACGCTCTGGGCAACGCGCTGATTCCCGTGCTGACGATCCTCGGCCTACAGTTCGGCAGCTTGTTGGCCGGGGCGATTGTCACTGAGACGGTCTTTAGCTGGCCAGGGATCGGACGATTGACGATCTCAGCCATTTCCAACCGCGACTACGCGCTGGTGCAGGGTTGTATCCTTGCCGTCGGCCTGACCTATGTCGCCGTCAACCTGCTGACAGACGTGGCCTACACCATTGCCAATCCACGTATAAGAGGATGATTGAGACGGCAACCAAGACGTTTGCAGAAATTTAATTAGGGTTCGACATGGACAAACTCTTCTACAGCGACAACGATCGACATTCTCAGGAAGAAGATCAAGCAAGAGTCTGTTAATCTTTGCAACATTGATCCACCGTTCAACTCGAAGCGGAACTACAACCAGATCTACAACAATATCGTGAGAGGTTGGTTGGGTCACCCGGCGGAAGGCTGGCGCGCAAGCGTGGTGCCTGCGGTGATACTCTGAGCGAGGTATGACAGATTTCTCGGATTGCTCGAACATCATCGTAGCGCGGCATCCTCAAGTGTCGAGGGTGGTGCTCACCGTAGTTGCCTTAAGCGTATGTTTGGCTGTGCATGGAGAAATTGCCGTCGCGCAATCTGCGCCATTCGCAGCTACTGCCGCTAATTCCATGCAGTCTCAGCAGCCTGCTCCGCTGTTGCCCTCGGTGCTGGGCAAGCTGCATCGCGCCAGCGCGGACGATGCGAGCGACGGTCTGGTGCAGGTGGATGCAGCCGACGCAGCTGTGTTGAAGGAAGACGGTCTCAAGCGTTTTGCCAGATCAAATTATATTGATACCGCCACGAAGGGTCCCTTCTGGACCGTCACGGTCTACAACTTCGGCGATGCCAGCGGAGCTGTCTCGGCCTACGACTACCTCAGGAAGCCAGGCATGCATGCGGAGAAGCTGGGCGACGAGGCGCTTGCAAGCTCTGACGAACTGCTGCTGCACAGTGGTGTCAACGTCGTCGTCGGTCGCCTTCAGCCGAATAGCGAGGTCGCGATTGCAATGATCCGCGAGCTGATCGATCATCTACCGAAGAGCATTGGCTCGACTGGAATTCCGCCGATGCTGCCGACTTTGCTGCCGGAGAAGGGAATTGACGCCAGTTCAGTGCGCTATTCGCTGGGACCGCTGGGCTACCAGACGATGGGCGGTACACTGCCCGTCAACCTGCTTGGCTTCGACAAAAGCGCCGAGGTGGTCTCTGCGCGCAACGCGAGCGGTGGCCTGCTGATGCTTCTGCTCTATCCCACACCGCAGATTGCAGGCGAACACCAGCGAACACTTCAGACCGCACTGAATAACGCAGGCGTCGTAAAGATGCGGCGCGAGGGGACTCTGCTACTGCTGGCTCTGGGAGATTGGCCGACCGGCGAGGCCGAGAGGACCATCAACTCAATCCATCTGCACGAAGAGGTGACGTGGAACAAGCCTATGCCGCTTGACTTCCACTCCGAGGTGAAGAAGACCTTCACTCTGCTGGAGTCCATAGCGATCTTCTGTGCTCTCTCTGCCGTGGCGATGTTGGTGCTTGGGCTCTTCTTTGGCTATGGTCGCGCGCTCGTCCGCGTCATGCAAGGCAAACCGGCATCCAGCGAGCCGGAGTTTTTGCGTATTGACCTGCGCGGTCCACTGGGAAAAAGGCTGGGCGATTCCGACGATTCTGGGCGTTGAAGGGCAACACAAGCCAACAGACACAGGCGGTCAGCGGCGGCCAATCAGACCAATCAGGTCGGATTGCACAATATTCAGTGCAGTTTAGTATTCAAGCAGATGATTCAAAAATGCTTATCTCTGCCCGGGAGGAATTAATGGCGAAATATAGGCGAATAAATGTCGAGCAATTATCCCATACAACCCATTGATTACACGCTCGTTGTAATTTCATAGTTTTAGTCTTGACATGGGATTGGGCCAAACTTAGTATGCAGCCAGAAAGTTCTGATGGCTTTGCCTCCGTTGGA
>CAZPZL010000266.1:0-4343 GCA_964590925.1 uncultured Granulicella sp. | reverse complement strand
CCCACCGCAATGTTAAGTCCCGGGTATGCGATCAGGATTCCGGCAACCTTCGCCAGCTTCTCGCGGGCGCCCGGCTTCAGCGAATATCGACCCGTGTCGAACAATACGTCGGACATGCTCACGATGAGCCCACGCGCACTGTCGCGTGTCTCAAGAATCTTGTTCAATTGCACTATCAACTGCGCGCGCATTGCCGATTTCTCGCTATCCGCCTGTTGCTCACCCTGCTGCGCATGCTGTGCGGCTAGGCGAGCCTGATCCGCATCGGCTTGGGCTGCAGTCACTGCCGCCGCTGACGCATTCTGGCTATTCACCATTGCAGCCTGAGAAGCAGCTGCATCGGCTTGTGCGTTTGTTGCATTCAATTGCGCAGTCGCAGCATTGGCTTGTGCCATTGCCGCGTCATTCTCGGCCTTCTGCTTCAAACGGCTGGCCTCGTCTGCCTCAGCCTGTGATCTTGCCTGTGCGTCGCTCGACGCCCGGAGTTCGGCCGCCCGACGATCCACCTCAATCTTCTTGACTGCGATCTCGCGCGCATCTTCCGCGGTCTGCACTGCTTGCCGGGAAGAAGCAATCAGCGCCTTCTTTTCCATATGGCCGCTAATGGCGTAGTCGTCGGCGCTCTTCATCGACTGGACAGCGTGCTCGTAGCTTTCGCCCGCATATTGTTCTGCACCTTCTGATTTGGCGATGCGCAGTGCGTTCCGCGCCTCGTAGAACTCCAAAGGAAGTCTGGCATTCAGAACCAAAGGGTCAAACTTGTAGCCGGTGGGAATGTAGCCCCCACGCTCCATCAGCTCATACTTTGCTTCTACAGCTTCGCTGGTGCCCTTGGTATCCGCTGTAACAATGTTTTCAAGCACGACGACATTGCTGGGCTGCTGGACAGCAAAGTAAGGTTCCGCCGTAACGATCAATGCGAAAGCCTGCAGGTCCGTAGTTGCAGTCAATTTACTGCGATTATTGTCGCCAACCAGAATCTCGCCAAGGTTGACAGCGCGCCCTTCGGGTGAAATCGCCCATAGAACATAAGTAAGATATTCGTCGCCGAAAGCCATGGGTGTCTGCAGGTTTCCGAACTCGGCTTCAACTTCCAAGGTGCCGCGCTTGCTGCGCACCTTGGCTTTGCCGTTCGCTGAAGGGAGCAAGTTAGTCCCCGCAAAATCCACGTCGGTGGCTCCACTGCGATGGCGGTAGTTGATGGCCTGGACCGTGCGGCTGATTTCCACCACGCGGTATGTGGTCAAAGGACCTGTGGTCTCGACGACCGTTGTCGTTTGCAAGTTGGCCTGGGCGAACGCGCTCAGACTGAGGGCACTACCGATCACAAACAAGATCGTGGTTCTCACGTTATTTCCTTTTGGGCATCACTCTGCCATGTTGCCTTGTGCTTGTCTTGCGTTGACGGGGATACGAATGCGGTGACAGCAACCGGTATGGTCATTACCCTACGCGGAATTGGGTAAGGTAGTGAAGCAATCCAAAGACGTTCATGAGCCATACCACGAGCACAATCACCACAACAGCATTCAGGATTCCTTTGATTTGACCTTGCATGGGAATGAAGCGATTGATCAGCCATAGCAAGATGCCTACAACGCAGATCGTGAGAACAACTGTCATAAGTGGCATTTCCAATTCTCCAATCAATTCCTTGAAGCATCTCTGCTTCTGACTCATTCTTCCAAAGCCATGAAAGGAATGCTGAGCAAACCTGCTCATCTGAAGCAACGGGCCCATCCGCGCCGAATTCAGGCAAAGTCGCCACTGGGAATACAAGAGTCAAGTGCTGCCACGGCAATCATCAGAGCCGGCCATACTGCATCAGTCGCATGAACTTGCGACCGGGGCGGCTCCGGATAACTTGAGGCCATGAGCAATATAGACCGTGCGTGAGTCCGTGGCGCGCGCGACAATGAGCGGTGTGTGAGTGTAAGTCGCCTCAGACGCCGGAGAGTCTGACGCAAAGTGACGCCAGCTCTCCTGAAAGCTGCACGGGATCGCGTTGCCGATTGCAGGCTGCGAAAGGCGCTTTGTCGGATTTCGCGGGAGCGATCCCCGTTCCCATTTTTCATTGGAATCGCAATCGATTGCGCGATCTTCAGGCAAATGCGGCTGCCGTCCGGATATGAACACTCCAGGACAGACGAGCCGTCTGAATTGAGGCGTCATCTTGAAAAGCAAAGGAAAAATCTCTGCATTTGAACCCGCCAGGTTCCTCGCAAATGCGGGTCTCGGTCGCAAAATTGTTGAGATGGAACCTAAAGAGGCTCTTTTCTCTCAGGGAGATTCGGCCGACTCGATCTTCTATCTCCACAAGGGCCGGGCAAAGGTTACCGTTGTCTCCAAGAAGGGAAAAGAAGCCACAGTCACGCTGCTCTCGGCGGGTGACTTCGTAGGAGAGGAGTCGATGGCGTCAATTCCCGGACTGCGCCTGGCGACGGCCTCTGCCATCAGTACCTGCACAGCCCTCAAGATTGAAAGGGAGGAGATGGCACGGGTAATGCACGACGAACCTGCATTTGCCGACTTCTTTCTAAAGTTCTTATTGGCTCGCAGCATGCGAACCCAGGCCGACCTGGTTGATCAGCTTTTCAACTCCAGCGAAAAGCGACTGGCACGCATTCTCTTGTTGATGGCCGAGTATGGCATGCCGGGAGAACGGGATACGTTCATCCCTCCCGTTTCACAGGAGACGCTGGCTGAAATGATCGGCACCACACGGTCGCGAGTCAGCTTTTTCATGAATCGCTTTCGCAAGCTCGGCTTCATCAACTACGACGGCCGCATCCAGGTAAACAAGTCCCTGCTCAACGTCGTACTTCTCGATCAGTTTCCAGGGCAGAACTCGCAGTCGCCAGTCATTCCAATCGAGCAGGCTATTCCAAGGCCATTCATTCCAAAAGTCAGAGCGGCCAAGCCTAAAACTTCAGTTTCGGATTAGTTCGGGCGTTGCCGAGTGATGATTGCTCTTCAAATCGCCGCTATCCTCGCAGCCACAAGTCAAGCCGAGCAGGCTCGCTCAAAGTCTATCCTGCACCAAACCGCTCGCAGATCAGGGCCTTGGCGTTGTCATTGATGGAGGAGCGTCTTCCGGCCGAGATCCCCATTGCAGATTAGGCTTCGCTCCCATCTCCAAAGTCAGCGTCCCACCGTTGGCCATCTCCGTATGCGCAAACCACGCTCGGTTCAGCGCCTTGCCGTTCAGTTGTGCTGACTGGATGTACTTGTTCTGCGCTGAAACATGGTCCGCCACAATCGTGAACAGCTTGCCGTTCCCAAGCCGCACTGTGCTGCGCGCAAAAATCGGGCTGCCTATCTCGTACACCGGATTTCCCGGGCATACCGGATAAATCCCGATCGCGCTCAGAACGTACCACGACGAGGTCGCTCCGCCATCGTCATCTCCCGGAATGCCAAGGGGCCCATCCGTGTACCACACATCCATCAACTGCCTTACCCGCCGCTGCGTCTTCCACGGTTGCCCTGAGAAGTCATAAAGGTAAGGAATGTGAAAGCTCGGCTCATTGCCCTGCGCATAAAGCCCCACCAGGCCCGTCGCATCGGGAAACTGCTCAAGGAAATGCCACTTCGACGTTCCATATTGCTCCACAAAAAGCCGGTCGAGCGTAGCGTTAAACGCATCCCGCCCGCCTATCAACTCAATCAGCCCCGCGACGTCATGCTGAACGCTGAACGTATAGATCCATGTGTTTACTTCCGTAAAGTAATCCCGTCCGCCCTGTCCGCCATCCAGCTTCGTATCGAAATCAGGAATCCACTTTCCGTCCTTGTCCTTCGGAGCCATAAACCCGATCTCCGGGTTGAAGACATTCCTGTAGTTCTGTGCCAGCTTGCCAAAGTACGCTGCGTCTTCCTTCTTGCCCAGCGCTCTTGCCAGCTCTGCCACGCACCAGTCGTCGTAAGCGGCTTCAAGCGTCACTGAAACCGCCTGCCGTCGTTCTCCGCCCACCTCGGCAATCGTCTCCTTCTCGCCCCGATCGAGCGCCGGAAAGAATCCCTTGGCAAAGTACGTGCGGTCCAGCTCCGTCAGAGGCCCCCGGCCCCACGGAATCATCGTGGTCTCCGTCGCCGCCTTCCGCACCGCCGCATAAGCCCGCTCCGCATCAAAGTCGCGATAGCCCTTCTCGTACGCATCCAGAAACAGAGCCGCCGCATGATGACCGATCATCACAGCCTGCTCTCCCGCCACCGAAGGAAACGAGGGCAGCATCCCGCTTTGTCCTTCCATCCGCAGGTACGATCGAATCATGTCCTGCTGCCGCCCTGGGTCAAGCAGCAGCTGCAGCGGATGAAGCGAGCGATACGTATCCCATAATCCA
>CAZPZL010000265.1:0-4377 GCA_964590925.1 uncultured Granulicella sp. | reverse complement strand
AACAAAAGCCCGATGGCCAACTCCCCGCCTCCATCAAACTCGCCGATTCCGTTGGCACTACCGGAGGCTACGGCCAGCTCCAGATGGTCGTGCCCATCGCCGCCACCGCGTGGGATCTATTTCAAATCACCCACGACGAGGATCTTCTGGCCACGGCCTACGATCACTGCACGCGCTGGGACGCATGGCTCATGCAGTACCGCAACACGCGCAAGACCGGTCTCATCGAGGGCTTCTGCACCTACGACACTGGCCACGACAACTCCCCTCGCTGGGCTGGCATTCCCAACCGCTGTCCAGACGCCGACGCTCGTAAGTACCCCGACGACCCCAAGATGCCACGCCTCTGCCCCGACCTCTCGGCCAGCGTCTACGGCGGTCGCATCGCGCTGGCCGCAATGGCTCGCGCCATGGATGATCGCGACGACGAGGCTCGTTGGCTCGAGGCCGCCGAGCAAATCCGCCAGCTCATTATCACCAAGCTATACTGCCCCGAGGACTCCGCCTTCTACGACCTTGACGCCGAGAACCACTTCGTCCGCGTCCGTGGCGACCTCATTACCCGTATCTTCGGCGAGCATGTTCTCGACGCCGTCAAGGACCGTGCCATCATCGATGCGGTTTGGACCCGTCAGCTCGGTAACCCAAAGGCCTTCTGGGCCCCCTACCCGCTCGCGTCGATTGCGATGGATGATCCCACCTTCGTCCGTCCGATCCCACGCAACAGTTGGGGCGGAGCATCGCAGGCGCTCACTGCTCTGCGCGCGCCACGCTGGATGACGTACTACGGCAAGCAGGCCGAACTGACCCACATGATGCAGCAGTGGTGCTCGGCCATCATGCGCCACACCGAGTTCCGCCAGCAGATGGACCCGCTCACCGGCGACTTTACCCAGAACGATCCCGGAGGCTACTCCCCCGCAGCGCTCACCTTCCTGGACTTCGCGCGACGCCTCAGCGAACCCAAGCCGCATACCACCAACCCGCACAGCCGAGTAATTTCTCCGACTACGACTAAATGATTGCCAGTTAAATTTTGATGGTGGTTTACTCCACCTCTGCCACGAAATTGCTTCCACAGCTAGACCAGCCGCATCTAACTTGCAGGTTGGGCCAGTGCCGAATGGGCAGGTATGTCAATCGGTAAATCGGCGCCAGCACAACGGGGGATAACACCAGATGCCATCTGCATTCTGCTGGAGAAAGATTGCGCGGTCATTCGTCGCTGCGGTCGCCATGCTCCTGAGTTTCACTTTGGCCGAAGCGCAGGAGCCGCCGAGTATTGTTGGCAGCGCGCCGCTCTATGGTCTCTCCGGTGCGACTGGCTGGGTCAACTCCCCACCGCTGACCGCAAAGCAGCTTAAAGGCAAGGTCGTCCTCGTCGACTTTTGGACCTACTCCTGCATCAACTGCCTGCGCGCGGTTCCTTACGTCCGCGCTTGGGCGGAGAAGTACAAGGACAGCGGTCTGGTAGTCATCGGTGTCCACACGCCGGAGTTCGACTTCGAGAAGCAACTCCCCAACGTGCAGAAGGCGGTCCAAAAGTTTGCCATTCCATACCCGGTCGCGCTCGACAGCAACCACGCCATCTGGGACGCATTCCACAACGAATACTGGCCAGCCCATTACTTCATCGATGCCACCGGAAAAGTGCGATTCGAGCACTTTGGCGAGGGCGATTACAACCAGTCCGAGCGATGGATACAGCAGTTGCTGCAAGAGGCGCACGCCGCCAATATGCCGTCCAGCGTCGGCCCGGTTCATGGTCAGGGGGTGCAGGCTGCCGCCGACGCGGGCAATGTTCGCTCTCCGGAGACCTACATTGGGTATGCACGCGCCGACAATTTTTCCTCTCCCGGCGGAATTAAACCGGACGCCAACCGGCTCTACACCCAGCCGTCCCTTCTTCGCCTGAACCAGTGGGCGCTGGCTGGTAGTTGGGTTGATCGCGATCAGTTCGCCGCTCTGAATTCTGCTGGCGGCAAGATTGCCTTCCGCTTTCATGCCCGAGATCTGCATCTAGTGCTCGGCCCGGAGGTCGGGGGCAAGGCGATTCGCTTCCGCGTGACTATCGACGGACAGGCCCCTGGTGAAAATCATGGCGTGGACACCGACGCCGAAGGCAATGGCGTCGTCACCGATTACCGCCTTTATCAGCTCGTTCGTCTGAAGGGTTCTGTTGTCGACCACACCTTTGTCATCGAGTTTTTCGACCCCGGCGTGCAGGCCTTTTCCTTCACCTTCGGATGAAGGCAATGCCGGTTGGCCACAGAGATGCGTTCGCAGGCACGACAACTAGACGCGGAAATTGTCGGGCTTCCAGTTGACGATGGCTTTTTTGATCTGGTCCTGCGAGAGGCCCTCTTTCAGGGTGCGCGCTACCAGCGCTGGAAGCTCTGCGTCGGAGGCGAAACGCAGGCCGATGAGCTGGGATTCGGTGAGTGAATAGCTTTGTGCGAGATCTTCCGGGCTGAGCAATTCGGCCAGACGGAGTCGCTCTTCGAGGCGGATCAGGCGGTCCTGTACCTTCAGGGCGTTGACGCGTGTTCGTACTGCAAGCAGAGGCAGAGACAGAGACATGACAATCCACCAGCCAAACAGCCCGCGATGCTCTGGCCAGTGATGGACTGTAACAGCAACGGATAAGATGAGGTTAAGCAGTAGGATGGGAATCAGGACGAAGTGAAAGGGCGGGTCCTGGCGGGTGTGGTTCTTGTAGGACTGCACAGAGGACATGATTCAATCCTTTCAAGTTTCAAAAATTAATGGATTGGGTTTGTAGACCATTTTGCCGGATGATTTCGGGTATAAGCCCCCGACACGGAGATCATACACATGCAGATAGTCCGTGCGCTGAAGAATCTTCTGCGGTAGGCTCGAAGACATGGCGACAATTGAGACAATGCGACGCATCGGAGTGCATCTGAGCACCACGGGTGGAGTCTGGACGGCGGTCAATCGCGCCGTCGAGGTGGGCGCAAACACCTTCCAGATCTTTTCGTCCAGCCCACGCATGTGGCGCGCATCGGCAATCAAACCAGCCGATGCGAAGAAGATGCGTGAAATGCGCGCAGAGTTTGACGTGGGGCCGGTGGCGATCCACGCCAGTTACCTCATCAACGTCTGTAGCCAGACCGAGACGGTGCGGACGAACTCCATCGTGGCACTTCGCGGCGAAGTGGAACGCGCGCTGGCTCTGGGAGCCGAGTCGCTGGTGCTGCACCCGGGAAGCTGGAAAGGCCTCACCCGCGACGAGGGGCTGCGCCTTGCCGTTGCCTCCATCGAGCAGGCTGTCGAGGGCATCGACTTTGCCGCCAGTAACTTTTACCTCCTGATTGAGAACACGGCAGGCGCGGAGTTCTCGCTCGGCGGCAAGCTGGAGCAGGTGGCCGAGCTGGTCGAGCGTTTGCGCGTTTGCCTTCCGGTCGCCGTGTGTCTGGATACCTGCCATATCCACGTAGCCGGATACGGTATCGTCTCGGAGGCAGGCTACGCCGAGACGATGCAGCAGGTCGGCGCAACCGTTGGCTTCAAGACAGTGAAGGTTTGGCACTGCAATGACGCCAAAGCTGCCTTCGGCTCAAAGCTTGACCGGCACGAGCATATTGGTCAGGGCACCATCGGCCCGGAGGCGTTTCGTCGCCTTCTGCACGACGATCGCTTCGCCCATTGTGCCTTCATTGCCGAGACTCCCGTGGATGCGCCTGGCGACGAGGTGCGCAACGTTGCGCTGCTCAAGGAACTGGCGGCTGGATGATCTGCCAGTTTATTGGAGTTCGACTTTGCGGTGAAGGCGTGGCGGATGAGCTGCTTTGCTACAGCTTATGAGAACGTTCTAATGGCATAATCTCCGCGAACGGCCCTCAATCTGCTTTCTCTCTTCTGAGTGTTCCTCCGCAGGACCTTCGGACGAAGGGAGTCGGACGATGCATATTCACGGAGCAAACAGCCTTCAGTACGCAGCGTTGCTGCCCACACAGGCTATGCAACAGGTACAGGATGAGCGTCGCGCCGCCGCCGAGGTGAGGCGCAAACTCAAGGCCGCTGGCACCGGCTCGGTCGAGGATGAGGTCGCGCGCGCCGAGGCCTACGACGAGGAAGAACGCCAGCGCCAGCAGCAGGATGAGCCCCCCGACGAAGAGACCTTCCGCCAGATCATCATCTCCCTGGACGCATGAAACATACTGCAGGAATAGCGGCATCAAACGCACTCTATCGCAGGTGCCCAGCCTGTCGATACAACGCGATAGGAGTCGTAGATTTATTGCTCTGAGCCAGTCTGCTAACCCAACGATCATCAGCGACGATACAATCCAAGCTGCATGTCTTTTAATTTTCAATCACACGCCAACGGTTCGTGCACACGCAGGTGCCTCG
>CAZPZL010000264.1:0-4394 GCA_964590925.1 uncultured Granulicella sp. | reverse complement strand
CGCGTGCGTTTTTGACCAAGGGCGGTGAGCGTGGGCCGCAGATCTCGATCATTCCTCCGGGAACCTATCGCATCAACTCTGCGCTGTTCACTGTGACGACTGAGGAGGTGCTGGAGATTGCCGACAACATGGTCGGCGTGGTGACGACCAAGGACGGAAAGCCGCTGGCTACCGGCGAGATTGCGGGCAAGGAGATCGAAGGTCACAACATGTATCAGGATGCCGAGGCCTTCATTGGCAACGGCGGACACAAGGGCTTGCAGGAGCAGGTGATCTTGGCCGGGCGGTACTTCATCAATCCGCGCTTTGCCACAGTTGAGATGAAGCCTATGACGGACGTACCCATCGCTAACGTCGGCGTAGTGATCGCCTACATCGGAGCCGAGGGTAAGGATGTGACGGGCGAAACATTCAAGCATGGCAATCTGGTCAGTCGCGGAGAGAAAGGCGTGTGGGTCGATCCGCTCGACCCGGGCAAGTACCCGATCAATCCGTTTACGCACAAGGTGGAACTGGTGCCGACGGCCAATATTGTGCTGAACTGGGCGACGGGAAAATCCGAGGCGCATAAGCTCGACGAGAAGCTGTCGACGATTACGGTGCGCTCGTCGGATGGATTTACCTTCAATCTGGATGTGAGTCAGATTATTCATGTGCCGCGTAACGACGCTCCCAAGGTGATTGCGCGCTTTGGTACGATGGCGAATCTGGTGACACAGGTGCTGGAACCGACGATCGGAAACTACTTCCGCAATGCGGCGCAGACATCGGATGTGATTGAGTTTCTGAAGCAGCGTAGCCAGCGGCAGGCCGAGGCGAGAACGTCGATTGCTACTGCTTTGACTGAATACAACGTCAACGCCATCGACACGCTGATCGGCGACATTACTCCACCAGAGGCGTTGATGAAAACGCTGACCGACCGCAAGATCGCCGAGCAGGAGCAGGTGACCTACAAGACACAACAACTGGCCGAGGAGACTCGCAAAGACTTACAGCAGGCCAGAGCTATGGCCGATACGCAGGCCAAGGTAGTCGACAGCGAACGCAGTGTAGCAATTGCAGACTTTGCCGCGCAGGCTTCGGTGAAGCGAGCTGAGGGAGACGCCAAGTCACGCATCATCGGCGCAGAGGCTGAGGCGAAGTCGAAGACCATCAACGCCGAGGCGGACGGCAACGTTATCACAACGGTCGGAAACGCCGAGGCGGAGAAGACCAAGGCCGTTGGAACGGCCGAGGCGGATGTCATCAAGCTGAAGATCGACTCGATGGAGTCGGGCAACTACGCAATTGTGCAGGTGATGCAGGCACTGGCGCAGAACAAGGTGCAACTGGTGCCGCAGATCGTTGCGGGCGGAGGCGGAAGTCAGGGCGGTACGCTGGTCGATGTGCTGCTGGCGAATCTACTGCGCGACAATCTGAAGCCAACCACAATTGACGCGCTCACACCAACGGACGCGAAGTTGTAACGCGAATATTTAATTTCATTACACGAAACCGACGTTGCTCCGAAGTTCACATGGAGTCTAAAGCCACGCGAACTTCGGGGCAACTTTTGCTTCTGCATTTCCTACGGACGTTGTCTGAGACAGCCTATTTTGCCAGGTTTTTAAGCCTTTTTTCGGCGTCCTTTATGTTGGCCAGAGTCAACTTTCCCGATTCGATCAGTTGGATCAAGAGCGTCTTTGGGTCGCCGGCAAAGATCTCCAGCAGGTCGTCGACCAGCTTGCGTTGCGCTGACGTGCGGGTGATCTCTGCGGCGAATACGTGGAAGTTGCCGACCTTGCGGGTGCGGCGCACGGCCTTCTTCGCCTCCAACCGGTACATCATCGTCTGCACAGTAGTGTAGGCGGGGCGGTCTTTTTCGGGAAACGCCTCCTGTGCTTCGCGGATCGACGCCTCGCCGCGCGTCCAGATGGTATCCAGAATTTTCAGCTCCAGCTTCGACAGTTTGGTCTTTGCTAGCATTGGCTTCGCCTCGGAGTAATTTTACTACTACGTTAGTTCGCAAATTTACTACAGCAGGGTGCTAAAGGCAAGCGAATGTGTGTACCGGTGTTCCAAGCGAGACAAGAACAGCCGGTCTTATCGCTCGTTGAGGAATAGGGCTTCGATCTCCAGCCAGTTGTGGACGCGGCGATAGCCCCGGACGGCAATGTTGTGTGGGGAGTCATAGAGAATTCCTTCACCAGCGAAGCGGCGGAGTTGGCGGGGATTGTCATCGACGAGGAAGTCGGCGCGCAGAATGCTCTTGTCGCCGCAGAAGACGATGTTGGTGGCCGGAATGGTGGGGAAATGGCGCTCAAGCCAGCGGTACTTGGCGTTGAATGAGGTGGGAACCTCCATGGCGGCCGAGGCGATGAATACCTCGTATCGTTGTTGGAGCGCGCGCAGGACCCGGGGCGCATCGGCCATGACTTCGAGGACGTCGAAGAAGTCGTCTGAGCGGAGATACTCTTCAAGGCGCGGATGGCGGTCCAGCGCGACGACATCCCAGATCCATTTGCCGTCGAGGTCGGCCTTGGTGATGTTGTCGCTGTACTCGCGATTGTAGCGGGAGAGATGCTCGGCGAGAGTGTCGGCCATGACCTCATCCATGTCTATACAAATTCGCTTCGGAATTTCGGACTTCATCCTCACTTCCCAATGGTATCGCGTTAGCGGGAAGTTGGCGGCAAGGAACGATGACGCGACTTTGGCAATTATCTGATTTTGCTGGTGCGCCTGATATGGTCATCATAGAGATGAAGCCCAAACTGACCCGCGAATGGTGACAAAATGCCTTGTAATCCTAATGAACTACGACACGTTCCCCTCTTCGAGCTGTTGGACGACGACGAAGCACAGGTTCTTGCGGCGCATGTGGAAATTGCGCGCTTCGCCTCGCGCCAGCGTATCTTCAAGGCGGGCGACGCGGCCGATCACGGCTATGTCGTGATGTCCGGGAAGGCTCAGGTATCCACCACGGACGAGGATCAGCAGGAGGTGGTCGTCGACCTGCCGGTGCATGGAGACTTCTTCGGCTTTGCGTCTATGTTGCAACAGTCGGAGCACCAGACCTCGGCGATTGCGTTGGAAGATATGGTTTGCCTGGAAGTCGGTCGCGACGACATCGCCGAACTGCTGGCGGCCCGTCCGCTGGCTGGCCTCGACATGTTGACCGTGCAGGCGCGCCAGTTCCACGCCACGCAGAAGCTGGTGCAGACTAGAGCCTGCCGAAACCCAAACGAATTGATCGATAAGCAGTTCACGCTGGGCGAACGCATCGCCGATCACGTCGCGCGCTTCGGCGGATCGTGGACCTTTATCATTCTGTTCGCGATTGTGCTCGTCGTCTACTCATCGACCAACGTATGGCTGAAGGAGCGCGCATGGGATCCGTACCCATTTATCCTGCTGAACCTGTTTCTGTCGATGCTGGCCGCCATTCAGGCTCCGGTGATTATGATGAGTCAGAACCGTCAGGATGTGAAGGACCGCGTGAGAAGCGAGTTGGACTTCGACGTCAACCGCCGCGCTGAGTCGGAGATTCAGACCCTCTCGCGTCGAGTGAGCCTACTGCTGGACAAGGTAGAGGACGTGGAGGACGTATTGCGCAGGACCGCAGAAAACCCATTCAGGCAGGATTGCGGCGGGGCAGAGGCTTGATTGATCCGCCAAGGCATGAACCTGCGATTGAAGTTGTAGATCGCGCGGTTGACAATCGCGCTTGGTGCTCGTCAACTGGATATAGCGCATATTACGAGCGAATGCGCGGCGTGGGAGAGTATGACAAGTGCGGTCGAGATGGCGGACAGGAGTGCATCCAGCAGTGTATCGGCTGGCGCAACTCATCACTGCGTGGGGCATCACGACGGCGGTCTGATGGCAATCGGGCTGCTTAAGCTGTTCGAGGCGGTCTTCTTCTTACTGGTTGGCGTTGGTGCAATCCACTTCATTCATCACGATCTGGGCGAATCGGCACGGCGACTCGCCGACAGAATGTGGTTTGATCCTGATCGACGCCTTGTCAACTGGGCGCTGAATCATCTGGACCAAATCACCTCCAAACGCCTTAAGCAGATCGGCGTAGCAACCATCTTCTACGCAGGCCTGCGAGTGACCGAAGGCATTGGCCTGATGATGGAAGAGGTTTGGGCCGAGTACCTCACCGTCGTCGCCACTGTCTCGTTTCTGCCATGGGAATTTTATGAACTGGTGCGCCACCCGGATTGGGTGCGACTCTGCTTGCTGACCGCGAACCTCGCCGTTCTGGCCTATCTGCTTTGGTGGCTCCAGCGCAGTCGGCAGATCAATTAGGCGGAGCGCTAAAGGGTACTGGAGCGGTTAGATATTTCTAGAGCGTGTTTCATAAATAGGTGCGGTCTCAAGCTGGGGACTTATGCTGTGGGTGA
>CAZPZL010000263.1:0-4405 GCA_964590925.1 uncultured Granulicella sp. | reverse complement strand
CACGGAATAGTCCCAGATCTTCGACTCCCTTGATCTGGCTCATCACACTGACAATCTGATCGCCTTTCTGTTCCAGCGTCTTTAGGTCGTCGCCGTAGATCTTCACCGCCAGCTCGCCCTTCACGCCGCTGACTGCCTCCTCCACGTTGTCAGAGATCGGCTGCGAGAAGTTCCATCCCACACCCGGCATCTTGCTCAGCTCGGTGTTCATCGCGCTGATCAGCTCGTCTTTATTCTGCCGGAAGACTGGCCTCCACTCGCTCTTCGGTTTCAGGTCCACGAAATACTCCGTGTTGAAGAATCCCGTCGTATCTGTGCCATCGTCGGGCCGTCCTGTCTGGCAGACGACCTTCGTTACCTCGGGAAACGAATTCAGCCGGATGCGCGCCTCGTTCATCACGCGCAGGCTCTCGGTTGGCCCGGTCGAGGGAGCCAGCGTTCCCCGCACCCAGATTGATCCCTCATCCAGATGGGGCAAAAACTCTGACCCAATTGCTCCCCCAAAAGCCAGATATCCGCTGAATGCCAGAGCCGCTGCGGCAAGTCCGATGGTAGTAAAGCGATGCTCGATTGCACCCTTGAGTGCTGTACGATACTGGCGTGTCAGCCAGGTCATTACGGGATTCTCCCACTCACTGGCTCCGCGCTCGAAGAAGAACGACGCCAGCACCGGCGCAATCAACATCGAGAAAACCAACCCGCCGATCAGCGCGAAGCTGACCATCCATGCCATTGGTTTGAACAGCCGTCCCTCGACCGCCTGCAGCGTAAAGATGGGCAAATACGCGGCGATAATCATTCCCCGAGCAAAGAAGACTGGCCGCTGTACCTCGTGCGCCGCCTCACGAATCTGATGCGACGTGGTGACCCCCTCGCGCCGCTTGTGGCTCAGGTGGCGAATGATGTTTTCGATCATCACCACCGAGCCGTCGACCACCATACCGAAGTCCAGCGCGCCCAGCGACAGCAGGTTCGCCGGAATGCCGCGCAGATCCAGGCAGATCGCCGCAAAGACCAAAGCAAACGGCATCGTCAGCGCGACGATGATCGCCCCCCGAACATTGCCCAGGAAGAGGAACAGGATGATGACCACCAGGAAGATGCCCTCGCTCAGGTTGTGGAGCACCGTGTGCGTGGTGTAGTGCAGCAGATCGCTGCGATCCAAAAACGGCACGATCTTGATCCCCGGTGGTAGTGTGCCCGGGTGCGTCGCGTCGCCGTTCAACTCCGCAACCTTCTGGTGAATGCCCTCCAGCGTCGCGTCTGAGTTCTCGCCCTTCTGCAGCAGTACGATCCCCTCGACCACGTCGCCGTTGTCGATCAGCTTGCCGTCCTGCTTCTCAACCGAGATGGTTCTGCCCTGACGATCCTGATGCTCCACGCACGGGTCGGTCGGCCCCGACGTCGGGTCGGATTCATCAATCGGAGTCGCCCCTGGACGGCACGACTTGCCAATCTGCCCCAACCGAATCTTCGGCCCCTGCACCACGGTCGCGATGTCGCGAACGCGCAGCGCGGTCCCGTTCTGCGCCTTCAGCACCGTCTCTTCAATGTCATGCACGTTGCTGAATAGGCCAACTTCACGCACATTGATCTGCTGCTCGCCCTGCTCGATGAAATTCCCGCCAGCGTTGACATTGTTGTTGGCTATCTGCTGCTCCACCTGCCCGATTGACAGCCCGTACGCAATCAACTTCTCCGGATCGACCCGAATCTGGTATTCGCGCGTCATCCCCCCGAAGCTCGAGACATCCACCACACCGGGGACGGACTTGAACTCCTTCTCCAGCTTCCAATCCTCCAGCGACTTCAGCTCCATGCTGTCGTATGCCGGATTGGTCGAACGCAGCGTGTACCAGTAGATCTGCCCGACAGGACTCCAATCTGTCCCCATTTGCGGCGTCAATCCTGCTGGCAGCGTCACCTGTCCCAACCTCTGGTAGACCTCCTGCCGGTTGTCCTTGTCTGTCGAATCGTCGTCGAAGATCAACATCACGCTCGACAGCCCCGCCAGAGAGGTTGATCGCAGATGCTCCAGATGCGGAATCCCCGCCATCTGGATCTCGACCGGAACCGTCACCTGCTGCTCGACTTCTTCCGCCGCGCGCCCCGGCCACTGCGTAATGATTTGAACGTAATTATTTGCAACGTCGGGGTACGCCTCGACCGGCAGGTTGTGGAACGAGACCATCCCCCACGCGAATAGAATTATCGCCGCGCCAATCATCAGCCATCGATTGTTCAGTGCGAAGTCGACCAGGCCGCGAATCATCTATTGATCCACCGTATTCTGTAGCGTCAGCGCATTCAACACCACCTGCTGTCCAATGCCGATGCCCGTGCGAATCTCCTGCGCGCCGCCCGGTAGCATGTCGCCCGCCTCCACCGCGATGCGCCGGAAGTTGCCCTGTCCGGGCGCAGGAATGTATACCCAGTCGCGGTCGTGCAGATGCAGAATCGCTGTTGCTGGAACCGTGGCGTGCGTCTCGGTTGCCTTGCCCATGAACGTCGCCGTCGCAAACATCCCCACCCGCAACAGCGATCCCGGATTGGCCACCTCGATACGAACCTTCGCCGTGTGCAGATTGGGATCGAGCACCGCGCCGATATCACTGATGACGCCTTCAAGTACCTTGCCCGGATACGCCGTCAGGCGGATCTCCGCTCTCTCGCCCAGCTTCACCTGCGCCAGATCGTTCTCATACACATCGCACACCACCCACACCCGCGACAGGTCCGCAATTGTAAAAGCATTCGCCGATCCCGAATAAGTCACCCCCGCCGCCGCTGCGTCCGTCACGTTCTGCGCCACGATAATCCCGCTGGCAGGCGAGTAGACTTTGACGCTCTCGGTAGGATGAGCCTTGTCCACTCCCAACACATGCAGCTGTTGCTCAGCCGCCGCCAATGCAGCCTTAGCGTCTTCCTCCGCGTTCAGCGCAATCTCAAGCTGACTGGCCGGAATCGCTCCCTTGTCCAGCAGCAGCTTGGCGCGGTCCAGCTGCACCTGAGTCAACCGCTCGTCGCTTGCGGCCTTAGTGTAGGTATTGAAGGCTGCGGCAACGTCGTTGCTCTCGACCTCCATCAGCAACTGGCCCTTCTTCACCGTGTCGCCCATGCGCGCGTGGATCGCAACCACGCGCCCAGACGCAATCGAGATCACCGGAATCGTCCGCGACACATCAGGATTCACCGTCCCCGTCGCATTCAGTTTTGTCGGAGCCTCATGACTCGCCGCTGCCACCAGAGGAAACGCTGTAGGATTGGCAACCTGCACCAGCGCTGGATCGGCATCAGCCTGCACCGTAGCTGGCGGTGGTGCCTCCTCGATCGCGTTGGTGTGCTTTCCCTTGCACCCAGCAATCGCGCCCATAGCAATACACCCTAGCACTGCTACGATTCTCACTGCTCGTACTGAACTCATCGGCTTCCTTCTGCTTGCTAAATCATCCTTCGCTTAGACTATCAAACACGGATTAATAACCAGCGTTTCGCATCCCACTGCAATCTCTTGAGACTACGGCACAATTCCAAATGGGGTGTGGGGGGACACGTCCGCCGCTTTATGATCGCCATGATCGCCGCAGAGTACGAAGCGACGCAGATGTATGTGCAGCTTGCTGAGTCAACCGACAACAAGCTTGCCGTGGCAGTGCTAAAGGACATAGCGGACGAGGAAATTGTTCACGCAGGTGAGTTCTTAAGCTGTTGTACGAGCTTGCTCCTGGCGAAAAGGCGCTCTATGACAATGGGGCGAAAGAGGTGGAAGAGATTGGAAAGTAGCAACTTCCGCAGACAAAGTAGGTAACACCAAACCTCGCCGCCCAGACTGACTCATCGCGAACCAACACGATGGGTGAAATATAACCCGCCATAGCCGTGAGCCGTTGCCGTTGCCTTTATCGTTGCCTGCAAAGCACCTACAGCGTGCTATACCGGCATTGGGCACAACTCCATGATCTCTTGCAAAGTGGCCCGTAGGGTTAGCCCACCCTATAGAGCCTTGCCCCAGAACAGACCGTCACCGCCAAGCAAGTCCTTTAGTATACGTAACCTTGCAGCCAATACGCGCCTAGTCAACAGATTACAAAAGACTTCCGTCCCGAGGTGTTTTCGCGGAGATACTATACCGGAATAAGCATATTCGCACCACTTCACGCGCCAGCTCTACGTCAATCCAGACACAGGCGCACTTCGATTGCTAGAATGCTGCACATGGAAAATATTCGATTCGACCTGCCGCAGGATCGCATTCCGCTGGCCTGGTACAACATTGCGGCCGACCTGCCCAAACCTATGGCCCCTGCGCTTCATCCTGGAACCCTCAAACCGCTCGGTCCGGACGATCTTGCCCCGCTCTTTCCCATGAGCCTAATTTTGCAAGAGGTTAGCACCGAGCGCGAGA
>CAZPZL010000262.1:0-4410 GCA_964590925.1 uncultured Granulicella sp. | reverse complement strand
CATCGATGGCACGGAGCCAGCCGCCGTGCGCCAGATAATGCAGCTCGAATTGGAGAACGATGCTGAGTTCGAGGAGCGCGTACCGCAGGTCTTTGAGTCGGCGGGAGGATTCTCGCCCACCGTGGGTATCATCGGAGCGGTCATCGGATTGATTCAGGTGATGCAGCATCTGGACAACATAGAAGAGGTGGGACACGGCATCGCCATCGCATTTGTAGCGACCATCTACGGCATCGGACTGGCCAACCTGATCTTTCTGCCCGCCGCCGGAAAGCTGCGTATCCGCCAGCAGCAGGCACAGATGATCAAGGAGATGATGCTTGAGGGAGTTATCAGCATTCAGGAAGGCATGAATCCACGCATGATCGAGATCAAGCTGCGTACCTTCCTGTTCGAGGGCAACCGCACCGACTGGGTGGGAGGGGCATAATGAGGCGCAAAAAAAAGCAGGGGCACGTGAGCCAGGATCGCTGGCTAATCTCCTACTCGGACTTCATCACGCTTTTGTTTGCCTTCTTTGTGGTTTTGTTCGCCACTGGCCAGTCGCAGAAGAAGAAGCAGCAGCTTGCCTATTCGATCCACAGCGCGTTCAGCCAGATGGGAATCTTCGATGCGCACTCGAAGGTGCCCCCGTTGTCTGATGCATCGGGCGGAGGCAACTCGGCGGTTGCACTGCCCGCCGATGCCGCCCTGTCAGAGAGCCCGGAGCAGGCGGCAAAAAACAAGGTGATAAAGCAGCTACAGGAGGCCGCGCAGCCGGAGATCGATCGCGGCGTGATCCGTCTGCACGAGACGCACGATGGGTTGGTAGTCTCGCTTCAGGAGGCTGGATTCTTCGATTCCGGAGCAGCCGAAATTCGTTTCTCTGCGCTGCCTGTCTTCGATCGCGTTGCTTCAGTTCTGCCCGACACTGTGTTGCGCGTCGAAGGACATACCGACGATGTGCCGATCCATACCGAACACTTTGCGTCCAACTGGGAGTTATCCAGTGGGCGTGCCAGCAGCATTGCGCGACTGTTGCTTATGCACGGCAACGTCCACGCAGAGAATATCTCAGTTGCTGGATATGCGGAGTTTCATCCGGAGGCCAGTAACGATTCGCCCGAGGGGCGCGCACGCAATCGCCGCGTCGATATTGTTATTCTGAACAGTGTGCACTGAGCTTCTCAGCCAGCGGCTAGCACCTTGGCGCGCTCGGTGGCTTGTTTAACAGCCTTGATGAGGGTGGCGCGCAAGCCTCCCTCTTCGAGCGCAAGTATCCCGTCGACTGTGGTTCCGGCGGGAGTGGTCACGGCGTCCTTGAGCAATGCCGGATGGTAGCCCGTCTCCAGCACCATGCGGGCTGCTCCGTAGGCCGTCTGCGCGGCCAGTTGAGTTGCCACATCGCGCGGCAGGCCCACGTTGACGCCGCCCTCGGCCAGCGCCTCGATGATGATGTAGATAAACGCTGGCCCCGATCCGGAAAGGCCCGTGACAGCGTCCATGTGCTTCTCTTCGACCACTACGGTGCGACCTACGGTGTTGAAGATGCGCTGGGCAAGGGCAATTTGTTCCGGCGTGACGAAGCGTCCCGAGCAGAGCGCCGTGGCTCCGGCCGAGAGCAGAGCGGGCGTGTTGGGCATGGCGCGAATGACGGGAAGATCGCAGCCAGCGGCGTCCTCTATGGCGCGCGTCTTGACTGAGGCGGCAAACGAAAGCACCAGCTTCGAGGGATTCAGCGCGGGCTGGATCTCGGCGATGACGCCGGGAACCTGAATCGGCTTGACGCCAAATAGAATCACGTCGGCCTGTCGCGCGGCGGCCAGATTGTCGGTGCTCACGTCGACGCCATACTGCGCCGAGAGAGCCAGCGCGCGGTCTGGATGCTGCACGGTCGCGAATAACTGTTCGGGCAGCAGAAGGTTGTTCTTCAGAAAGGCCTGCAGCAGAATGCCGCCCATCTTGCCCGCGCCCAGAATGGCGACGCGCAGGTTGGGTAGGACGGAGGCTGGGACTGGAATTTCAAAGGTTTCGGCGCTCATAGTTAAAGGCTACCAGAGTCGGCGCAGGCGGGCGCAGGGAATTTCCATCGGTGATCTATACAAGCTGATCCACAACAGCAAGCGCCAGATGCCGCCGACGGCGACCGCATGAAGACCGACGACGGGTGACACTGGTGCGGTCATTCGCCAAAAAGTAAGGTGCAAGCTACTCCCATTGATCGCGGTGAGGATTAGAGCGGACTGCGTTCGCATGGTTGATGAAGGCTTTTCGCATACTTCATTCGCTGGGAGGGGAAGAAGTAAACAACAATTGCTGAAGCTTGCTGTTAGAAAGGGGCGGGCGATTGTAACGAGCCAAGGTGCGTCGGGGTACAGGATGACGGCAAGAACATACAAGACAAGGGCTGAAGCAGATGGAATGACACTCAAAACAGCTGCGGAATGACAAACAGTGTTACGGGGTGGGCTTTTGTGCGGCAAGTTGGGATTGAATCCAGAGGTCGATTTGCTTGTCGAGGATGTCGAGCGGCAGCGCGCCGGAGCTTAGGATGACGTCGTGGAAGGCGCGCAGGTCGAAGCGCGGGCCGAGGGCGGTCTTGGCGCGGTCGCGCAGTTCAAGAATCTTGAGCTGGCCCATCTTGTAGCCCAGTGCCTGCGCGGGCCATGCGATGTAGCGGTCAACCTCGGACTGGATGTTGGTCTCGTCCAGGCCGGAGTGGTCGTGGAAGTAATCGACCATCTGCTGGCGCGTCCAGTGCTGCGAGTGGACGCCGGTATCCACGACGAGGCGGATGGCTCGCCACATGTCGGCCTCCAGACGTCCGTAGTTGGAGTAGGGATCTTGGTAGAAGCCGATCTCCTTGCCCAGGCGTTCGCTGTAGAGCGCCCAACCCTCGGTGTAGGCGGTGTAGTAGGACTGCTGGCGGAAGGTGGGAAGGTCGGTCATCTCCTGCTGGATGGAGATTTGCAGGTGATGGCCGGGGATGCCCTCGTGGTAGGCTACGGATTCGACATCGGTGAGCGAGCGGTCGGCCCAGTGGTAGGTGTTGACGTTGACCTGACCGGGACGGCGACCGTCAGGCGTGCCTTGGTCGTAGAAGGCTTCGGCTTGGTTGGCGGCCATGTAGTCGGGCATGGCGACGACTTCTAACTTTGCCTTCGGCAAAGTTCCGAATAGCTCGGGCAGGCGGGGCTGCATTCCGGCGATGTAGTGGCGATAACTGTCGAGCAGCGCGTCGGCGGATGCGGGGTGGAGTTTGGGGTTGGCTCTAACTGCGGCGTTGAAAGACTTCTGGTCGGCGAAGCCTAGCTTGTGCACGATGGACAGCATCTCAGCCTGATCGCGGGCGACCTCGGCGAGGCCGATCTCGTGAATCTCTGCGGCAGATTTGTTCAGTGTCGTGGATTGGCGGATGCGGAAGGCGTAGTAGGCGTCGCCGTCGGGCAAGGCCCAGATGCCGGGATCGGTGCGGCAGTTGGGGATGTAGGTGACGGCGAGGAACTTGGCAAAGCGCTGGTAGCTGGGCAGAACTTGCGTGGCGATGGCGTTGAGAACGTCCTCGCTGATGCGCTTCTGCTCTTCGGGCGAGATCGTCTTGGGGAAGGACTTCAGCGGCAGGGCGAAGGGTGAGTCGGCGGGCTTTTGCGTGGCGATGGCCTGCGTCTGGGCGAGGGCCTTCTGCATCAGGAACTGCGGCGGAGTGCGGTGTTCGTCCACGCCGGATTGCAGGTTAGTCATCGTCTGTGCGAAGGCCTGCGGAACTTTACTGAGACGCGTGATGTAACGGTCGTAGTCGTCGGCGTTGTCGAAGGAGGTGTGTGCGGCAAGCTGCGGCAGATCGAGCTGAATGCCGTCGTACTGATTGACGGGCATCTCCCACTCCTTGAAAGGCGCGGCCTCTTGGTCTTCGATGAGCGAGCGCAGCATGAGTTCTGTGGAGAGCTGTTGTTGACGCGGAAGGCCGGTGGTGTCGATGGCGGAGAGGCGCTCGATGAAGGCGCGGCCGCGGGCGAGAGACTCGTTGTAGGCGCGAGGGGAGTAGTCTGTGAGCTGGTCGTCGTAGCGCTTGTCGCCGAGGTAGGTGGCATACTCTGGCTCATGCTTGAGCTTGTCCTGCCAGATTTCGTCGAACAGGCGCGTGAGATCGCGGGAGCGCGTGACAACATCCTGCGCAGGGTTGTTAGTAGAAACAGAAACGGAGGCGGCTGGCGCAGCGGTCAAACGAATCTGGGCGTAGAGCGGCAGTGCAGCAAACGCGCAGAGCAGAAGGGCACGGGAGAAATTTTTCATCGGTGGAACAAGACCTCGGCGGCATGAGCCTGCTTCGAGTTTAGCTGGTTCGAGAGATGGCGAGAATACAAGCCTCTGGCTTATCCAGGGGGGATTGCATGTTTCAAACATCTCGAGAAGTTTGCTGAGGAAGGCGTC
>CAZPZL010000261.1:0-4446 GCA_964590925.1 uncultured Granulicella sp. | reverse complement strand
ACCAATCAGATTTACACTCGACCCAACCCACCAAATGCCGGGACTAAACAGCTAGGCTGTATCGACATATAGAGAGCATCTGCTGCTGTCTTTTGCTATTCCCTTGCCCTCGTCTGGCAAGGGCAAGCAGCCCGTCCGATATTTAGCCTAGTGCGAAGCCCTAGGCTAAATATCGATTGAGCCCTCAAGCGAACTAGTATGTCGATACGCGCCCTAGGCGTGGGCAGACATGATTTCTGTGAGAACGGTGCGGTTGGGCCGAATGCGGGACTCGGGGAGCGTGGCGAGCGGCTCGTCGACGGTGTTGAGGAGGGTCGAGAAGTCGGGCTTCTGGGTGTTGATGTAGAAGACGCCGGTGAGGACTTCGCCTGAGGCGTGGGTCTCCATGAGAAGATTGAGGGCGCGGGCGCGGGCGGTGGGGGCGTAGTCGGCGTGGATCTTGCGCAGGCGCAGGTGGGAGCCGTCGTGCAGGGTGACGTCGGTGGTGGTGGCTGGGTCGTAGTCGACGGCGATCTCTTCGAAGTGAGGGACGAAGCCCACTTCGCCGACGACCTCGTCGTGCTCCTGCATGTACTTGTAGCTCTTGGTGGAGCCGTCGTGGTCGTTGAAGGTGACACAGGGGCTGATGACGTCGATGAGTACGGTTCCCTGATGAGCGATGGCGGCCTTGAGCATGGCGGCGAGCTGCTCTTTGTCGCCAGAGAAGGAACGACCGACAAAGGTGGCTCCGAGCTGGATGGCGAGGGCGCAGATATCGATGGCGGGAAGCTCGTTGACTACGCCGTTCTTGAGCTGCGAGCCGAGGTCGGCGGTGGCGGAGAACTGGCCCTTGGTGAGGCCATAGACGCCGTTGTCTTCGACGATATAGATCATGGGGACGTTGCGGCGCATGAGGTGGATGAACTGGCCGACGCCAATGGAGGCCGTGTCGCCGTCGCCGCTGAGGCCGATCGAGCGCATGGTCTTGTTGGCCATAAGGGCGCCGGTGGCGACTGACGGCATGCGGCCGTGAACGGCGTTGAAGCTGAACGAACGCGACATGAAGTACGCAGGAGACTTGGAGGAGCAGCCGATGCCGCTCATCTTCATGACGCGCTCGGGCTGAATGCCCATCTCGAAGAAGGCTTCGGTGACGCGCTCGCTGACAACGTTGTGGCCGCAGCCTGCGCAGAGCGTGGACTTAGAGCCGCGGTAGTCGATGATCTGTAAGCCGATTGGGTTGATCTTGGCTGGCTTGATGGCGATTAGAGCAGGGGGGGCGCCGGGGGTGGTGAAGTGGGTGGTAGACATTTAGCGGACTCCTTCAGCGGCGGCAATGGCGCGGGTGATGGTGCGGGCGTCAATGGGCAGCCCGTTGAAGTGTAGGACGGAGCGCAGCCGAGAGACGTCGGCGGCGGGCAGGTCAATCTTGAGCAGGCTCAACATCTGCGCGTCGCGATTCTGCTCGACAACGTAGACTCGGTCGTGAGTGGCGACAAACTCGGCAACCTCCGGGGTGAAAGGGAAGGCGCGAACGCGAAGGTAGTCGGTGGGGAGAGTGTGCTCGTGGACGAGCTGGCTGCGGCTCTCGGCGACGGCGAAGTCGCTGCTGCCGAAGGCAAGAATGCCGACCGACTCGGTGCCAAGGCCGTGCAGGACGGGCTTGGGGACGAGGGCGCGGGCGTTCTCAAACTTGCGCGCGAGGCGGAGCATGTTGTTCTCGTAGTCGTCGGGGCGCTCGGAGTAGAGAGCGTTGTCGTTGTGGCCGGTTCCTCGGGTAAAGTAGGCCGCGGAGGGGTGGTCGGTGCCGGGGAGCGTGCGGTAGCCGATGGCGTCGCCGTCGACATCCTTGTAGCGGGCGAAGCCGCCCATCTCTGTGAGCTGCTGGACGTTGAGAATCTTTCCGCGATTGATGGGCTTGTCTGGGTAGTCGAAGGATTCGGAGATCCAATTGTTCATGCCGAGATCGAGGTCGGAGAGGACAAAGACTGGGGTCTGGAGCTGCTCGGCGAGGTCAAAGGCTTCGATGGCAAGCTCGTAGCACTCCTTGACCGAGCCGGGAAGCATAATGACGTGTCGGGTGTCGCCGTGGGAGAGTACGGCAGTGGAGAGCAGATCGGCTTGTGAGGTGCGCGTGGGTAGACCAGTGGATGGGCCGGTACGCTGCACGTCGAAGATGACGCCGGGAATCTCTGCGTAGTAGCCGAGACCAGCAAACTCGGCCATCAGCGAAATGCCGGGGCCGGAGGTAGCGGTCATGGCGCGCGCGCCCGCCCATCCTGCGCCAAGGACCATCCCGATCGAGGCTAGCTCGTCTTCGGCTTGAACGACGGCGAAGGTAGCTTTGCCGTCCGGTTCAGTGCGGTACTCCTTCATATAATCGATAAGGTCTTCGACGACTGAGGTCGACGGCGTGATGGGGTACCATGAGACGACCGTGACGCCAGCGAACATCGCGCCGAGCGCGGCGGCGGAGTTGCCGTCGATCAGGATCTTGCCGTCGGTCGCGTGCATCGGTTTGACGGTGAAGGGATCCTGCTTGGGTAGCATCGTGGTGGCATAGTCGAAGCCAGCGCGGACTGCGGTGAGGTTCAACTCGGCGGCCTTCAGCTTTTTGGCAAACTGTTTGCGCACTGTGGCTTCGACCGACTCCATGTCAATGGAGAGTAGGTTGGCGATGACGCCGACGTAAACCATGTTGCGCACCAGCTTGCGCAACTTGGGCGCGGCGTCGGTCGAGGCGGTGAGCTTGTCGAAGGGGACGGGGTAGAAGGTGAGATCGGTGCGGAGATCGGCGAGATTGAGCGGTTCGTCATAGAGGACGACGGCGCCAGGAGCCAGCGAGAGAACGTCTTCGCGGGCAGATTCTGGGTTCATGGCGATCAGGATGTCGATCTCGCTCTTGCGTGCCGCCCAGCCGTCTTTGCTGACGCGGATGGTGAACCATGTGGGAAGCCCCGCAATGTTCGAGGGAAAGAGGTTCTTGCCTGAGACGGGTACTCCCATGTGGAAGATGCTGCGCAACAAAATCGAGTTGGCCGACTGCGAGCCAGAGCCGTTGACGGTTGCGACCTGAATAGAGAAGTCGTTATCGATCTGTCGAGTATCGCTGGTTGGGGCCGGGGTCGTGTGGCCCAAAACTTCAAGGTCGCTGGAAATCATGTGTGAACGCATCCCTCTCATCATTTGACTCTGTTGCTAGTTGCTAAGACATTACGCTTTACGACATATGTTGTGAAGTTATCGGCACAGGAAGCGTCGCGGGCTATGATGATTTTGTCCAAGTACCGTTACCCGGTAACGTTACTTCTGCTGGTTACCTCCAAAGATTACTCAACACAGCATCGACATCCGCTGCAAGTTGCAGAGGTCTACTTATCGGATTGCCGGAGGGTTGCGGACGATTCAAGGATTCGTCATATTGCGCAGAAAAGATTTTATGTCGGAGATTCGATTGGGTAGACTGGTTCGATGGGCTTGAATTGGATGGGTTTGGCGGTCGATATTGCGACAACCATGCTGACGATGGGCGGGCTGGCGTACATGCTACTGGCGCTGGCTGGGGCGCGACAGTTAGCGCGAGATCGTTGCAGTCAGCCAGTGGCTGCGGAGAAGCCCAGTTTTGCGCCGGATGTGACGATTCTGAAGCCGATCAAGGGCGTCGACGCACGGATGTACGCAGGATTGGCAAGCCACTGCCGACAGCACTATGCGGGACACTTCGAGATTCTCTTCGGAGTTAGCAGCGAGGACGACCCGGCAGTCGGCGAGATTGAGAGGCTGCGTGCGGAGTTTCCCGACTACGATTTGCGGTTGATAGTCTGCCCGCAACTTTTGGGTGCGTCGGGCAAGGTGAGTAATCTGGTGCAGATGTTGGCCGAGGCGAAGTACGAACATCTGCTCATCAACGACAGCGACATCTGCGTCTCGCCGAATTATCTGACGCGCGTCATGAGCGGATTTGCCGACGCACAGGTCGGAATGGTGACGGCTTTGTATCGCGGACGAATGGACGCGATGCCCAGCATGTGGTCGCGGCTGGAGGCACTGGGAATTTCGACCGATTTTATACCGGGAGTGTTGACGGCGCGCAGGCTAGAGGGCGGCGTTCGCTTCGGTCTGGGTTCAACGCTGGCCATGTCGAGGGTGGCACTGGAGGCGGCGGGTGGTCTCGCACCACTGGTCGACTCGCTGGCCGACGATTATGAGTTGGGTGCGCGCATTGCGCAGGCGGGCTTCCACGTTGAGCTGTGCGACGAGGTGGTCGAGACAGCGATTCCAACCTATGATCTACGCGGATTTTGCCAGCATCAACTGCGTTGGGCGCGCACCACGCGCGACTCGCGCCGCTGGGGCTATCTGGGACTGGGCATCACCTACGTCATCCCGTGGGCGGCGGTAAACTGCCTGGCCAGCGGATTGGCAACATGGAGTTTCGGACTGCTTGGGCTGGCCGCTCTGGTGCGC
>CAZPZL010000260.1:0-4452 GCA_964590925.1 uncultured Granulicella sp. | reverse complement strand
CGATGTTCTGGAGATCAACGGAATAGCAACCCCTGCTCGACGCGCCAATGGATGGCTGGAAATCATGCTACGTCCAGGGAAAAACACGATCCGGCAGCGATGAAAAAATTAGGAACATCATGTAATTAATTCGCAGCAAATTATTATTTGCGAGCGGTGCTGCGCCGATGGACGGAAGAAGTAAGGCAAGTGCAGGAAGCAATCTGTGTTTGCTTCCTGCGTGGTTTTCACAAAATCATTATCCCAACTTCAGTCTTTTGTTTAGATGCTCTCGACAAAGCAGATGAGAAGTCTACCCAATCGCCGGTTGGCCTACCACCCTAGAACCACCGCATTTCTGTATGTATAGCCCAAGCTGTTCGCATTACATTGCTGTTGCACTTGCATTTGTTTTCAACGGTTGCGAAAAGGCCTCTTTGAGTGGCCTGCTCCCGTGAAGCCTCCGGCTCTGCCGGAGGCTTCACGGGAGTTTGAGAATAGCCATAGCCGCTGACCTAGGAACGGGAGCCGCAAGAAACTTGCGGGAAATATTTAGCTGAATTGCTTTGGCTCGAAAGCTACTGACCCGTTTGCGTGAACGTTGGGTTGGCGGCTTTGGAATTCTCGTTCAGTTCCAGTCGCAGGTAGTCCCACACCACTCCGCTTTGTAGGTCGCCAGCAGGCACGGTGAACGTCATTGAATTTTCTCCGGCCTTCAGCAGAGCGGCGTCGAACTTCAATGTGCGCTCCTGCCACAGGCCCTTATCGGTGTTGTAGCGGATTGCATTGGTCTGGATCAAGCGAGGGTTAGCCAGATTGCTGCCGTCGCCGATCGCTCCGGCGCTCTGTCCGTTGACCGATACTGCGAGACCGTTACGCAGTCCATCGACGCCAGCCAGTGCTACGCGCAGCGCAGCGACGCCTTGCACCGGCTTTTCCATATTGAACTTGATCGTCCAGGCCGTCTCGCGGCCATAGCCGTATCTCTTCCACGGGCCGCGCTGATCGCTCTGCGGATACTGCTCCAGCGACTCGGCCTTGACCCAGCCGAAGCGCTGGTTCGCAGCGTCTTTGGCCGCAGGATTTACGAAGGAGAGATTCGTCGCGTGCGGCACTTCTTCAAAGAACCAATCCTTATGCCAATCGCTCTTGCCCACTATGTAAGTCAGGTCGTTAGGGAACAGTAGTGCGTAGCGCAGATTCCAACCCCACAACCAGTAGTTCGCTCCATCACCTTTGAAGAACTCGTCAGCGGCGCGGTCTGGATAGCCAATCTCCCAGATCTGCCTGCCATAGCGCACGGGCTTCCACACCAGCTTGCCAATATCTATGGTCTTGCCCGGCTCAACGGTAACGTCGGTCTGCGCAAAGTCGCCCAGCACACCGTCCGCCGTGGCGTGCAGCGTGTACTTGCCAGGGCGCACCTTGGTGATTGTGAATTTGCCATCATCGGTGCCGTCGTTGAAGAACTGGTAGTAGCGGGCGTCGTGAATCCAACTTGCAGCGTCCGGGTTCGGAGTAAAGAAGCCGAAACCGCCCGGTCTTCCCCCAGTCCCGCTCTGTGGGAACGCTTCTGACCCGCTTGTAGGTCCTGCTCCTGCCGGACCTACCCCTGTACTATTTGCGGGAGTAACTTCTGCCCCGTTTGCCCGAGCAACACCCGCACCGGGTACAAATCCCGACTGCGGGCCTAGCCGCGCTAGACGAGCCATCGTTGCCGGGTCAGCGTCGGGATGAGTCAGGCCAACGATCAGATGTGGCAGCTTGGTGGAAGCGCCCTTTGGTGCCAGCGGATCGTTGAGCACAATCTGCCCGGTTACAGTTCCGCGCTGCTCTAATGGCGTGTAGTCGACTCCCTTGACCCAGCCGAAGGGCCACTTTACATTTTCAACTTTGGCCTGCGCCAGCGCGTCCTGCCACAGAGCGTTCGCGTTGTCACGCCAACTGCCCGGCACGGACGGATTGCCCGCCGTGGCGGTCAGGCGGTCGAGTTCGGCCTTGGCGGTGGGCTTGGGTTTGTCCAGCGAATTTACATAGACAAAGATGGGCCCGATCACCTTGGTCCACTCCTCGCCTACGGGAATCAGCGCGCGCGCGCCATCATAGTGCCCACTGTGCCAGTAGTCCAGTATGATCGGCTCGGGGTTGCCGTTGTCGCCGAAGTGAGCGTCCAGATCAATGCGCGTCGGCCCGCCGCTCAGGTACTCGATGGTCGGATTGATGAACCATACTCCGACGTGGTTTTTGGTGCTCGACCAGCCATAGGCCTTCGTCTGGTACTGCATACCGGAGTAGCTGTACTTGTGCTCGACAGAATTCTGGTAGACGCCCTTGCTCATGATTCGCTGCTCTTTGGCGTGAACTACGACGCCAGTGCCCCAATCGGTCGGAGCGGCCTCCAGCATGTTGCGATCCTTGTCCACCGTGATCCAGTCGAAATCCTGATTGAGCCGCGTAATGTAACGATCCTCCGCTCCCACGCTTGTCGTCGGATACGATGCCGGGTGGCTGATGATCGAGTAGACGTAGATGCCGCTGTCGCCGCGACCCAGCGAGTAGCGCAGCTCAATGTCACACAGAGTGCCTCCGCCCGCCGCTCCGCGCGTCATCATAAATGTCCCGCCAGAGAGTCCCTTCACCGAAACCTCGGCGCGCTCACCCCCGTTGCTCGCTGGGTCGATGGTGATGGAGTTGGTCAGCGTTGGCGCACCCTGCGGCGTGTGCTCCCATGTCCCGCCGCTGGCCGCCAGCACCTCCATTCCGCGATAGACGAGCGAGGGCATCGAACCACTGTTCTTGTTAATTGTCGCCTTGACTATCCCGTTGTTCAGCGTCCACGAGTAACCGTTATCGGCCACCGTCACAGCGGCAGCTCCGTTAGCATTGCGGTTGGAGACGGAAGGCGCGGCCTGAGCCACACAATACAAGGGCACCGAAACGGTCAGCGCAACAGTAGCAACCACAACCAACCACACTGGTCGGACGGAATAAAGTATCTTCATGACAGTCTCCACACAGGAGACGAATGGATTGCGCACAAAGACTCACGGAGCCATGTCGGTTTTTTGCCGCCAGGAGCGCATCTTTAGTGAGTGCGTATGCAAAACTAACGGATGGAGAAATCGCGTTTATACCCGATCAATTGTCCCGTTAGAATCGTCGACCGACAATTCTAAATCGATGCCAAATTATCTTTCTGAAAGCGGATTAGTAACGATAAGTCGCCTAGTGTTTACTCATCGGCAGCGCTGTGAAATCTCGGCTGGTGACTACAGGCCGAGTCACTCACCGAGGGCTAGCGCAACCAATCTAACGGTAGCCAACCGTTGCAACTATCCTGCGACGGATGTGACGACGGCGAGCGCAGTGGCTTTCCGGAGTGTTGCTTTTTCGAAGTGCCATGCATGCAACAAAATGGCTTTAAAGCGTAAAACAACAGCCATTCATTTAAAAACAATTTATCCTAATTATAATAAGCAACATAGGCATCGCAACAACTTCCATAACGACCTAGAATCGGACACTTGGCTCGTAACCTATCTTTGTTGCAATAAGTCACGCAGAAGTATGGTCCATATCAAAAAGGAGAGGTTGGGACTTATCCCAGCCTCTCCTTCTATTACTCTCGAAGCTGTAACTCTATGCGTTTGCCTCGCTTGAAGCCTCTGCCTCCGCTGCGGCGACAGCTGCTGCCTCGCGCTCAGCCTTTTCCTGTTTACGTGCAGCAATCGAATTCTGGCCCAATTCGTCGGCCAGTTTCTCCGTCGTAAACGACTCAATAATGTCGCCTTGGCGAATATCCTTGAAGCCTGCCAGATCTATACCGCACTCGACGCCCTGCCGCACCTCGCTCACGTCGTCCTTAAAGCGTTTCAGTGAGCCGATCTTGCCACGCCAGACCTCTTCGCTCTCGCGCATCACGCGCACCTGCGCCGTACGCACGATTAATCCGTCTGTTACGCGGCAGCCTGCAATCTGGCCGACCTTGGTGATCTTGAATACGTTCAACACCTCGGCCTTGCCCGCGTAGTTCTCCTTGAATACTGGATCGAGCAGGCCGTACATCGCCTTTTCGATCTCATCGCGCAGCTCGTAGATGATCGAGTGCAGACGAATCTCGACGTTCTCACGCTCGGCTACCTCGCTCGATTTACGATCCGGCCTCACGTTGAATCCAATGATGACCGCATTCGAAGCAGACGCCAGTAGAACGTCGGATTCGGTGATGGCGCCGACACCGGAGTGCAGCACGCGCACGCGAACCTTCTCGGTCGACATTCGTTGCAGATCCTCGGCAATGACCTCGACAGAACCCTGCACGTCACCCTTGACGATCAGGTTCAAGTCCTTCATTCCGGCGTGCTTTATCTGCTCAGCGAGACCTTCAAGCGATACGCGCGAGCTCTTGGCCAGTTGAGCCTCGCGCTCCTTCATCTTGCGGTACTGCGCAATGCCCTTGGCCTTGTCGCGATC
>CAZPZL010000259.1:0-4516 GCA_964590925.1 uncultured Granulicella sp. | reverse complement strand
GGCACGGTGGGGCCGGTCGTCGGCAATGTCGAGGTGCGCTTCGCCGAGGACGGCGAGTTGGAGGTGCGCGGGCCCTCGGTCTTCCACGGCTACTGGAACAAGCCCGCCGAGACGGCCGAGGTCTTCACCACCGACGGCTGGTTCCGCACCGGCGACATCGGCAATCTGACCGACGGATTTCTCTCGATCACCGACCGCAAGAAGGAGCTGCTGAAGACCAGCGGGGGCAAGCTGATCGCCCCGCAACCGATCGAGGGCAAGCTGAAAGCCCATGTATTGGTGGGCAACGCCGCACTTGTGGGCGACAAGCATAAGTTTGCCTGCGTGTTGATCTCGCCCAACTTCGCGATTCTGGAGAGCTGGGCGCGGGTCAAGGGCGTCAGCTACCCGGTGGGAGATCGTCACGCGCTCGTCCAGGTCCCGCGGGTCATCGCCCGCTATCAGCGAATAGTGGACGAGGTAAACCAAACGCTTGCGCCCTATGAGTCGATCAAACGGCTGAACATCGTCGCTGAGGAGTGGACGGTCGAGACCGACGAGCTGACACCCAGCATGAAGCTGAAGCGGCGCGTGGTGGAGCAGAAATACGCGGCGGAGATTGCCGAGTTCTACAAGGACGAGGCGACAGCGTCACGATAAGAACCAGCATGTAGCAATTTGGGGACGCACTAAATCCACAGGGTTGCGGTTAGGCCGGATGGAGGAGGCAGCTTTGCTACTGCGGTGGCGTCCAGCAACACTGTGAGTCTACCGCTGGTCGGGCGGATCAGTTGTGCGGGCTTTGCATCGGGGTCGTGGGCGCCGAGCAGAACGTCGTGCAGCGGTTGAGCCTTGTTCGCTCCCTCGATGAGGAATGAGACCTCACGCGCTTGAACCAGAACAGGCCAGGTCAGCGTGATGCGCCAAGTCTGTTTCTGCTCAACATAGTTGGCAACCGCGATACGCGCCAGCTCGTAGATTGCAGCGGTGCGGGGAAAGAGCGAGGCGGTGTGTGCGTCCTCACCCAGACCGAGCAGCACAAGATCGAAGACAGGCGTCTCTGCTCCCTCCAGACGAAAGGCGGTGCGGATGGTTGCCTCGTAGCGCGCAGCGGCGACCTCAGGCTCAAGCTCGCCTTCGATACGATAGACCTGCGAGGCGGACAGGGGTAGATGGCAGAGCATCGCGTCGTAGGTCATGCGGTAGTTCGAGTCGGCATCGCCGCGCGGGACACATCGCTCATCCACCCAGAAGAGTTGCAGGCGATCCCATGGCACCTGTGCAAAGTAGGATGCGCTGGGATCGGCAAGCAATGTATACATTGCCTTCGGTGTCGTGCCGCCGGAGATTGCCACACGCGCCACGCCTCGCGACTTGACGGCTGCGACGACGGTTGCGGCGAAGAATTCCGCTGCTGCTGCTGCCAGCGCCTTGGGCGTCGGCGAGATTCGACAGGTCACTGTAATGGAGCGCGCCACACTAGGTTCCTCCTCTGCGATAACAACGTTTGCGGCTTTTATAGCGACCAATGCAGTTCCTAATTTCTTGGACCACATCGTCCAACTATAATTCCCGTTGCGATTTTGGATGGCAATGCATAGGGGATTGTTTCGCAAATGTTGCGGAGTTGGTTCTTGGAACGGAGTCGGCGCATCTGAGATAGAGAGAAGTGCACTCATTGAGAGGATAATATGGAGTTGGGAATGGTTGGGTTGGGGCGAATGGGAGCCAGTATGGTGCAGCGTCTGACCCGCGCCGGCCACGCTTGCGTAGTCTACGATACATTACCTGCAGCAGTGGCGGCGTCGGTAAAAGATGGCGCGGTGGGCGCGGGCTCGCTGGTGGAGTTTGTGCAGACGCTGAATATTCCCCGCGCGGTCTGGATGATGGTTCCCGCAGGAGCAGTGGATGCAACGCTGGATAAGCTGGTGCCGCTGCTGAATGTGGACGACGTGGTAATCGACGGTGGAAACTCTTATTATCACGACGACATTCGCCGGGCCAGAGTGCTGAAGGCCAAGGGAATTCACTATATCGATGCAGGGACTAGCGGCGGTGTATGGGGAGCGGAGCGCGGATACTGCTTGATGATCGGTGGGGAAAAGATAGTGGTGGAGCGGCTGACCCCGATCTTCGTGAGTCTGGCACCGGGAATCGGCGAGGTGGCACGGACACCGGGTGGTGCAGCGCTGGGCGGAACGGATGGGCAGAGAGGCACAGCGGAGCTGGGCTATCTGCACTGCGGACCTAGCGGAGCGGGACACTTCGTGAAGATGGTTCACAACGGGATCGAGTACGGAATTATGGCGGCCTACGCCGAGGGGTTGAACATTCTACGCCATGCCAATGTGGGTAAGCAGAAGAGCGAGGTGGACGCGGAGACGACTCCACTGCGCGACCCCGAACACTACCAATATGACTTGAAGCTGGCGGAGATTGCCGAGGTATGGCGTCGGGGAAGCGTGATCTCTTCGTGGCTGCTGGATCTGGCGGCGGCGGCACTGGTCGATAGCCCGGATCTGGCGAAGTTCACCGGCGAGGTCTCGGACTCGGGCGAGGGACGGTGGACCGTGCGCGCTGCAATCGACGAGGCGGTTCCGGCACCTGTGCTGAGCGCGGCGCTGTATGAACGGTTCAGCTCGCGGGGCAAGGACGACTTCGCAGACAAGATACTGTCGGCGCTGCGCTATCAATTCGGCGGACATTTGGAGATAACGAACGCAATGGAGAAGACGGACGCGGCAAAAGGTGGTGTTTGATGGAGGGATTACACTCGGACGCGCTGGTGGTCTTTGGAGTGACTGGGGATCTGGCACACAAACAAATCCTTCCCGCGCTATACGCGATGGTGAAGCGTGGAGAGCTGAAGGTCCCGGTGATCGGCGTGGCGTCGCCGAAGTGGAGCGAAGAGCAGTTGCTGGCACACGCGCGCGATAGCATTACACATTCTGCGAGTGGCGTCGATGATACGGGTGCGTTGGATAAACTGCTGTCGCTACTAAAATACGTCAGCGGTGATTACCGCGATGCGGCGACGTTTGCAACGATTCGGCAGACGCTGGGCGAGGCACAGAGGCCGGCCCACTATTTGGCAATTCCGCCGGCACTATTTGGGGCGGTGATCGAGGGGCTGGGCGCAGCTGGGTTGGCCAAAGACGCGCGTGTGATTGTGGAGAAGCCGTTCGGCCGCGATCTGGCATCGGCGCAAGAGTTGAACCGGGTGACCCACGAGGCGTTTCCCGAGGACTCGATATTTCGCATCGATCACTTTCTGGGCAAGGAAGCGATTATGAACATCCTGTACTACCGCTTCGCCAACTCTTTTCTGGAGCCGATCTGGAACAGGAACTATGTGGCGAGCGTACAGATCACCATGGCCGAGGACTTCGGGGTGAAGCAGCGTGGGGCTTTCTACGAGACGGCGGGCTGTCTTCGCGATGTGGTCGAGAATCACCTTTTTCAAATTGCAGCGTTGCTGGCAATGGAGGCTCCGGCGACGCGCGATTACGGTGCGGTACAGAGTGAGAAGGTGAAGGTCTTTCAGGCAATGCGACCGCTGACGCCAGCTGATCTGGTGCGTGGGCAGTACGAGGGCTATCGCACCGAGCAGGACGTTGCGCCCGACTCCGACGTGGAGACCTTCTGCGCCGTGCGGCTGTTCATAGATTCGTGGCGATGGGCGGGAGTGCCCTTCTACTTGCGATCAGGCAAGTACCTGGCGCGCACGGCGACGGAGATTCTAGTGGAGCTGAAACCCGCTCCTCAGCGGCTCTTCGAGGACTCGGCTGACGGACGGGCAAACTATCTGCGCTTTCGTCTCTCGCCGGACGCATCAATCGCACTGGCGACGCGAGTGAAGACCGTGGGCAAGGAGTTCATCGGCGAGCAGCGCGAGCTGTTTCTTTGTGAAGAACTGGTCGGGCAGGAGACCCCATACCAGCGACTACTGGGAGACGCAATGATAGGCAATGGCGCACTGTTTACGCGTGAGGACGCAGTAGAAGCAGCTTGGTCCGTGGTCGATCCGGTACTGAACGAGCATAACGCGGCGCAACCCTATCCGCGCGGAAGCTGGGGGCCAAAGCAGGCAGACGCGTTGCTGAAACCGGGAGAGAGTTGGAACAATCCGGCAGGGACAGAAGATCGCGGATGTTGACGCCGCGCTACACTATAACAGCCACTGGTACAAAACATCGGGCAGGCCAGGTAAACGACGGAGTCGTTATTCCCGCCCACCCCCACGCCAGCGCCGACCAAAGCCAGACGTGTGTTTAGAGTTGATGGAGTATGTAAATCCTGGCTGTAGCGGCACATTCCAACTGCAACTGTTTACTCCCACTTGAGGAGTAGTGCTGCCTCCAGGGCATTCCTGAACACCAGTAGGTGTTGTTACGTTACAGGTCGCAGTAAAAGCGTAGTACCACTTCATCGTGACTTCCCAATAAAACGCTGGAGATGGTGCTGAATAGGTGATACATGACGCTAAGATCTTATCCTTAGATAGTGTCATTTTTGGTTTCTGCGATGCTTGTTCTTC
>CAZPZL010000258.1:0-4563 GCA_964590925.1 uncultured Granulicella sp. | reverse complement strand
CGATGGAGACCGATATGGTCGCGTAGGAGTACTTGCTGCCGGTGAAGTCGCCGGCGGGGGCAACGTTGGAGCCTCCCGACAGGGTGATCAGACCGGTCATTTGCCTGCCATTGAGCGGCATTTCATCCACTTCTTTGTTGTCGATGGTCTGTTTGAACGTCGCGTCCTCAGTTTGCAACGCAAGGCCCTCGGCTTGTACTTCGATTGTCTGTTCTTTGCTGCCGACGGTGAGGCTGGGATTCACGGCAATGCTGCTGCCGACTTCGAGCACGATGCCGTGTTGCTCGTAGGTTTTGAATCCAGGCGCGGATGCGATCAGGTCGTAAGTGGCGATCGGAACATCCGGAAAGAGATAGACGCCGGCTCCGCCGGTCTCGGTCATGCGGTTCACATGAGTCGCTTCGTCAGTGAGCGTGACAGTTGCGCCGGGCAGGACCGCGCCGGTCGCATCAGTGACAGTGCCTTGAATGCTGCCAGTTCCTGCAATTTGAGCGAAGCCATTCGCGGCGAAGAGCAGCATCGCCGCGCAGCAGATGAGAGTCGCCAACCGGACGATCTCTTTCCGCGTATTCAAGCGTGTGTATTGCATTCATGCCTCCAAGAGTATTGCTGAGTATTGCTAGCTGAGTGGAATTGATGAACCGGCAAGTTCCGAGTAGAGCCAAAGCACGCCGGCGAACAGGAACGACCCGATATTAGGAGAATTCAGGTCAAAGTTTCCCGCTCATTATGTAAAGAGGTCAGTCCACGACTGTCAAGGGTTATTTTTCCGCGAGGCTAAGTTAAATCCAACGCAATGGCGATAACTCACTTTTCATGTGCAGTTTGCGGGTAGAAAAATCGCCATGAGGTCAGACCACGATTCGCGAAAGTAAGATTTTCGGGTCGACCATTTGAAGTGGCCCTGGAGATTGACGGGCCAAGAGGGAGAATGGCCTGCGAGACAGGAAGGGCCTGCAGACTCTTACGGAATGCTTAAAGGAACTGTCCGCTTTTTCGTCACGATGCGGCGGGAGCGCGCATTTCTTCAAGGGCTGCCGTGAGGCCCGAAGCGAGAATCTGCTGCGTCTCTGGTGTGAGCTTTTCGCCGTGGCTTGTCAGATAGAAGACGTCAATTGCGGTTTCACCTTCAGTGTCGATGAGGGCGACCTTGATGTTGCATTGCATGGTTGAAAGGGTCAACGCGATCTGACGAAGCAGGCCGGGAAGATCCTGAGCTACAACCTGGAGAAGTGTTGAGTGTGTGGAAGATTCGGAATCGAATTCGAGGCGGGTGGGAACTTCGACCTTGAGGTTGGATGGGTTATTCAGGTGGCGACGTGCTTCAAGAAGTTGCTGTACCGACACCTTCTGCGCCACAACGTCATGAATATTGGCGAGGAACCGGTCCTTCTCGCTGGGATTCAGTTCAATGGTGCGAAAGACGTCGGAAAAGTGGAATGAGTCAACGATGACTCCAGCCTCGTTTGAGAATGCGCCGGCTCGAACGATGTTCATACCCCAGGCCGCGAGGGCGCCAGCTACATCGGCAAAGAGGCGGGAACGGTCGCGGGTGATGACCGTCAAGTCAAAGAGCTGGCGATTGGGTCTCAGATCGAGCTGAACTGGATCTTTGTCGAGGTTGAGAGCCATGTGAAAGTGGTTGCGGATCTGCTCGGGGAGGCGGGTTTGCAGGTAGCGCTGGGGAAGGCCTTCAAGGAACTGCCCAAGCGCGTCGTATTGGGCCGAGGGGACCATGGATCGCAAGCGGTTGAGCAGGGTGGGATCAATTGCGGCGTGGTAGCGAACCTCGTCGACGGAGCGGTCCATGAAGTTTGCCGTCGACATGTAGAACTGCCACAGATTTTCGGCTTTCCACGGCGTAAGGGCGTCAGGATTGACGGCCTTGATGTCCGCATAGGTCATGATCGTGAGCATCTTCAACAGCTGCGGACTGCCGATCTTCTCAGCAAATTGGCGCACGTTTTCAAGGTCAAAGATGTCGCGGCGCAGAGCAGCCGACATCTCAAGATGCAGGCGGATGAGCTTGAGGATCGACTCGCGTTCCTCTGCGTCAAAATCGAGGCGGGCGAGGAACGCATCTGCCAATTCGACGCTTTGGCTGGCGTGCTCACCAGTGCGGCGGGCTTTGCCGGTATCGTGCAGCAGCAGGGCCAGCAAGAAGAGGTCGAGGCGATCAATCTCCGGCAATAGCTGGGCCAGGCGATGCTCGAAATCATGGGTGGGCTGGCGAAGGCTATGGACGTTGTCGATGGTGAGGAAGGTGTGCTCGTCGACCGTGTACCGGTGATAGGAATCGCGGATGACCAGAGCATCGATCCCATGGAATTCGGGGATCAGCATTTCGAGCACGCCGAGAGCGTGCATGGTGCGGAGAGCATGGGCTGCGTGGGGTCCAAGCAGGACCTCGCGCAGCGAGTTCCACAGATACGGACCCTCAGGGATGTGAATGGCCAGAACGGGCAGAGCGTCGGTGATGCGGTCTTCAGCGGCCTGGGAAAGGGTGTAACCGTGCGTCGCCATCATGGAGAAAACGCGGAGGATGGCGCTGGTGTCATTGAACTGCGCGCCGGGCTGGATATCAATGCGGCCCTGGTCGAGAAGGAATTCAGTTCCGGCGATGGGAGTGCGGCGGCGACGGAATTGGCGATAAAAGCTGACCGGAGCGGGAAGATGCTCCATGAGCAGAGCGGCGCGCCGATAGACGATGCGGGCGTGCCGGTAATAGGTTCGCATCCAGTAGGAGGGATCGGCAGTGCCGCGAGTCTCGAGACCGATGGAGAGAGCTGCCGCTTCGTCCTGCGATTGCCAGTCGAGGGTGTTGTCGTCGCGACCATGGCGGAAGTGAAGGAAACATCGGGCTGCGGCCAGGAAGTCGAAAGCAGCTTCAGCGTCTCCGCGTGCGCTCTGGAAGACGCCACCTCGCTGACGCGGCCACTCCTTGGTTTCTTTCAGGTGGAAAAGTACGGCGAACCAGACCGCGAGGTGGTAGTCGCGGAGACCACCGGGGCAATCCTTTAGATTCGGTTCGAGGTGAAAGATGGTGTTGCCGTACTTGGCGTGGCGGGTCCGCGCGATTTCGCCGAGCTTCTGGGTGATGGTGGTCCACTCACTCAGGACGAGCCCGGGAAGGGTAACCTGGTGGAGCTGCTGGTAAAGAGGAAATTGTCCGGCAAGGAAGCGGCGGTCGAGTGTGGCCAAGGTGAATTCAAGGTTGTCGGGGTCAAACCGGCCCGCTTCCTTGACGGTTCGTGAGCTGGGGCTGGCACGAAGGCCTATGTCCCACATGCCCTGGATGATGGCCCGGACTGCCTCTCTGGACTGCTCCTCGGTGCGCTCGTCAGCAAAGGCAAACAGGACGTCGATGTCTGAATAGGGGAAGAGATCCTTGCGACCATATCCGCCGAGCGCAAGCAGGGCGGCGTTCTGCGGCGTGGTTCCAGAGAAGGCCCGACGCCACATTTCAATGAGGATACGGTCCACAACCGCAGATCGGCGGCGGATGGCCGCAGTGCCGTCGCCTGTGCGCTCACAGGTTTGGCGGACAAGCGCCATCTCCCGCAGATACTGATCCCGAAGGTCGTCAACCGCCAAAGCGACTGGATTCATAGTTGGTTGTGCGAGGCTCGCCGAAGCTAAAGGATGTTCCTCAAGCATAAGCGATCTTTGCGCGGAAGTGAATTCTTGATTACGCGATGAGGGAAATCGGGATCAAATGCCGATCTGGTTGAGCAACTGAACGGTAAAGGGTATCTGTTGCAAGCTCGGGTTCCCTCATGCGGCGATGGATTACCTTTGGACGGACGGACAAGCGGTTGTCCGCTCTATAGTTACTGACAGGTTCTACAATTTCGGGTTGGATCGATCGACAATTCCGGGCGAACTCGGGACGGGCAATTCAGCGTGGCTTCCTGGGTCAGGGTTTGAGTTTGGCCGGATTGCGGCAGTAGCGAGGAGGACGTTATCAGTACGCGAATGCGGATGGCGGATCTGCTGGTTCAGGCAAAGTTGGTCACCACGGAAGATGTGGCCAAAGGTTTGGCGCGCATGGTTGGAAGCGGCGGCCGACTGGGTGACAATCTGGTGGCGATCGGGGCCATCGACCAGAAAGTGCTGAATGATTTTCTGCACCGAATTCCCGGCGAACCTGCCGACATCAAGGCTACGGGCATCGACGAACTCGACCTGATGAGTTTGTTGATGAAGTTGATGTACTCAGGCCGGCTGGAGACCAGCCGCCAGTTTGTCGAGGCCATCAAGCTGCCGTATCCGATCGTCGTGGAATTGGTGACAATGGCGATCGACAGGCATCTGATTCATTCGCTGGGGACGCGCGGCTCAGGCGGGCCACTCGATCTGGCCTACTCGTTTACAGAGGAAGGCAAGCGGTGGACGCTCGATGCGCTGGAACGGCTGCGCTACATCGGTCCTGCGCCGGTGGCGATCGACGACTTTACCTTTCGCGTGAACCTGCAGAAGCTGACCAACGAGCTGGTGACGTTCGATCGGATTAGTAACGGGCTTGGTGATCTGATTCTTGAAGACACCATGATCGAACAGTAC
>CAZPZL010000257.1:0-4601 GCA_964590925.1 uncultured Granulicella sp. | reverse complement strand
AAAATTCCCGCATCCAGTCGCGTTCCGACGCCGATGATTCCGATCTTCTTCAAAAAAATCTGATGCAGCCGCTCTGTGGTGACAATCGCAAGCTCTGGATCGCGGTCGAAATCGATCAGTGCGACGCATGACTCGGCGTGCTTCAGCACTGGCGAGAACTGCGGCCTGCGCTCGGCCGTGATGTAGTCGTGGAACTCGCCCGCGAATTGCGCCCCTGCAATCGTGAACGAAGCCGAGGTTGCAACTTTCACCACATCCGCATCTGCGCAGACGCTGAAGATTGCCTGAGTCGCACGCATGGAAGGATTGATTTCGTTTATCATGGCCGGTTCGCTCCCGCCTGTGGTCTGGATTGATTCGGCTGCGCGACTTCCTGAGTCTGCGGCATATTTACTACTGGAGTCTGCGTTGGTGCAGACGACGCGATGCCCGCTTCGGGCTTGCTGTGCGCCCAATCGTCGAAGGCAACAGGGTCGAGGTTGGGCACAGCCATCTTAGGCTGGTTTGCCTCCGTTTGCTCTGGTGTCGACAGCGGATCGACCACCGTCGCTGTCACAATAATCACCAGATCCACCACCGAGTGATTGAAGTTCTTCGAGCGAAATAGATCACCGAGAATCGGTACGCTGGCGATGCCGGGAACCTTACTCATGATCTCCGTCGTTCGGCGGTCCAGCAGGCCGCTGACGATGAAGCTCTGCCCATTCTGAATCTCCACCTCTGTATCCGCGCGGCGCGTTGACAGCGCCGGTATCGTAAAGCCAGAGATGGTCACTGAGTTGGTGTAGTCCAGCGCGCTGACCTCGGGCGAAAGCTTTATGCGAATAGAGCCGTCAGCGTTGACCGTCGGCGTAAAGTCCACCTTCACGCCATATGGACGAAACTGAATCGAGATCACAGCAGCACCTGAAGTACCCCCCTGCGCTACGGGAAAGGGAAACTCTCCGCCCGACAGAAATCGCGCGGGCAGGCCGCTGAGCGTGGTCAGCGTCGGCTCGGCCAGTACCTGCGCAATCTGTTTCTGCTCCAGATCCTGCACCGTCATCCCAACATTCAGCTTGGAGTTGTACAGAAAGATATTCATCGGATCGCTGACGCTAACCGATGATCCGCTGCCTGCAATCGCGCTGCTGAACTGCTGTGTCGTGGTTCCGATTGTGGTGCGGCCTCCCGCAAATATATTCACGCCAAGCTGATCCATGCGCGTGCGATCCACCTCAACGATGCGCAACTTCAACTGCACTTGCTTGCCATGCACAGGCTCGACCACTAGCGAATTCACCACATCCTTCGCGTACAGCGATGCCATCTTGAACGCCGCGTCGGATGCGGCATCAGTCGCCACCGATCCGGTCAAAAAGATCTTGCCTTCGCCCGTCTCGGCGTGGATCGCGGAGCCGGGAAAGGCCGCCGACAGCGAGGCGCGCAGAGCCACTGAATCGAGATCCCCAAAGACCGTATAGATGTGCCGATTGCCCGCCTCATCCCACAACACAAGGCTGCTAACGCCGCCCGTCTTCGCGGTCAGAACCACCTCGGTCTGGCCCGAGGTATAGCTCTGTAAGACTGCTGGATTGCCGATGTAGACCCGGCGCAGTGGTGTCGCCGATGTCAGCACAACCGAGCGCCCTACCTGAATGTGAATCGCCTCGCTAACGTCTGCGCTATGAATGCCGGGCGACATCGGCACAGCGCTCTGAACCACGCTCTGAGTCTTGTCCACAACCGTTCCGCCCTGTCCTACGGCCTGTAGCATCGCGCAGAAGCCAGCCAGTAGAACGAACCCGACCGCAGTTGCGCCCCACGACTTAATTGAGCGAGCGACGGTTGTATGTCGATTCATATTCCGGTAGCTGTTTCTCATACATCCGCGCCTCATTGTCCCACTCCCCCGCCGCCCAGAACAGTCTCGATCTCATGGCTCTTTGGTGCTGCTGCCGCCAGTCCAGCAGGATGTGGCGCTGGGGCTTGCTCCACCGGTGCTGCGTGATTGGGCGCATGTCCAGTTAGTTGCGAGAGATCGAGTGGGGACTCTGGGCTTCGGCTGCTGTCTCCGCCATTGCGCAGGACGAAGTGGATCGCGCCCTGTGTGCTGGCCAGAACGGCGCGCACCGCCTGTTCCGGCGTCAGCAAGAGAGTTACCACCGTAGCGTCTGCGGTCTTGCCTCTGGGGTCTGGTTCCACCTGATGTCCAGCGGCCAGAACTACAGCGTCCTGTAGCACAATCGCGGTTTCGGCATCGGACGACGCCCCCGAGTGATAGGTCACCAACACGTCCAAGTGCGATCCGGGCAGCAGGAATCCAGCCACGCCCACAACCTCATCTGAGCGCAGCGCAACCGCGCGCATTCCATTGGGAATCTTGTTCGCCAACCCAACGCCTGCGCCTGCGGCCGACAGGTCGCTATCGAGAATCGGCTGTCCCTTGGCTAGAGGAAACAAAGCCTCGCGTCCATCCACCGCTGAGGCCTGTGCAATCGCTCCCTCGATGGGAACGCTCTCCGGCCAAGCAACCATGTCCGTGCTGTCACCCTGTAATACTTCCCCCGCCTGCACTGCCCGCGATGCGGCGACATACATCATATTCCGCGGCTTCGGCACCGGTGCTGCCGTTAGTCTTCTCGCGACCATCCAGGTACATGCAGCCGAGACCGCCAGCGCCAGCGAGAGTGCGACGACAATGCGTTTCGAGTTCATGGACGCGCCTCCCGCACCGATCTGACACAAATTCCACTTCTGCAACTCACCCGGCGGCTAGGAACTGGCAAGGCTGTTACTAATTGCATTGAAGACGTTGCGTAACTTCCCGCCAAGATTGGTCATTGCAGTTACCGCTCCGACTCCGATCAGCCCCGCAACCAGTACGTATTCAATCAGATCCTGCCCTGACTCATCCCGGATAAATAAAGCCGGAGTGAACGCAGCAGGCTTCACCAATGCGGCAGACTTAGCGAATGCGGCAGGCGCTGGCTCGCAGTTCTGCATACATACCTCTCCGACACGACTTCGCACACTCCCGCAAGCAGAGTCATCATCAATGCCGCAAGCGGCAAGTTGCGCTTCAATCCCGTGGATCAAAGTAGCTCTGATTGACCTATCGGATGGAATGCTGGAAGCATGAGATCGACGCCGGCTTCGCCTTACTTTAGTACCGTACGGTTCTCATCCGCCCCCAAGAGCAGAACGCACGACAAGCTACGCGCAGACCAAGAGCTGCGCACAGTCAATATTTGAAATATCGACAAGATCTATCGCGTAAGCGCGCGGATCAGCGCGTCGAACTGAGGCCACCGGGCGCACAACTTCGTGCGATCACCCGCCTCGTAGTCCTGATACTCGAAGCCCGGGCTGACGGTGCATCCCAGCAAGGCCCACTGGCCCCCCGGTGCCATCCTCGAACCTTGCCAGACGCCGCTCGGCACGACGATCTGCGGCTGCTCGCCCGCGGCAAGATCGTTGCCGATGCGCACCACGCGCCCGCCCGCCTGCTGGTCGAGTTGCAACATCTCCACTGCATCGCCCGCGTAGAAGTGGAAGACCTCATCGGACCGCAGCCGATGCATCTCGCTGAACGTGTCCTGTTCCAGCAGGTAGTAGATCGCCGTCCCAGTCAGTCGTGCGCTGGCGTATCGGCCCTCCGCAAAAGCCTCCGCCGCAACCTGCTCGTTGGCAGCGTACGTCTGGCGAAACCAGCCACCCTCGCAGGGATGCGGCTTCAACCCCAGTAACTTCTTTACCTCATCGGCAGTCATCGGCTCTCTCTCGCGTTATGCTGGATTGATCTCATTCATTCTATTTCCCTGGTGTGAATTTTCGCGTTGGGGTCCGATGGAGCGTCTCGTCTAATGCTCGCACGCATCGAACGATACTTCGGCTTTGCTGCTCACCACACGACGTGGCGCACAGAGATTCTCGCTGGTCTCACCACGTTCATCACGATGGCGTACATTATTTTTGTGAACCCAGCTATCCTCTCTGCTACGGGGATGCCGCTGGCCGCCGTCACCACCGCAACCTGTCTGTGCGCTGCCATCGGTAGCATTCTGATGGGCGCGCTGGCCAACTACCCGTTGGCACTCGCCCCCGGCATGGGCCTGAACGCCTACTTCACCTACACTGTGGTCAAAGGCATGGGCGTGTCGTGGCAGACGGCCCTGGGCGCGGTTTGTATCTCCGGGATCCTCTTCCTCTTGCTCACCCTAGGCGGCATTCGCCAACGGCTGTTGGCCGCAATCCCGCATCAACTGCACGCGGCAGTTGCAGGTGGCATCGGTCTCTTCATTGCGTTTATCGGCCTACAGAACTCGGGGATCATTGTCTCCAGCCCCGCCACCATGGTCGCGCTAGGCAATCTGCACGCGCACACCACGCAGCTCGCACTCTTCGGAATTCTGCTGATCGCCGTGCTGCAAGCCTATCGCGTGAAGGCCTCGATGTTGATCGGTGTACTGGCGACGCTGGCTGTGGGAATCCTCTGCCATCTGGTAAAGTACACGCCCTCCACCTTCAACCCGATGGCGATCCGCGAGACCGCATTCCAACTGAACATCCGCGGCGCGCTCCACCTGAACGCGCTGGAGATCATCTTCGCCTTTCTCTTC
>CAZPZL010000256.1:0-4606 GCA_964590925.1 uncultured Granulicella sp. | reverse complement strand
AAACGCCGATTGGACAAGAAATCGGTTGAAGCCCGTTGGGCCCTGAACTCTGGGTTGGTGAGTGACTGAGGAGTGCGCCATGCGCAATAATGGGCCATGGCAAAGTGCCTCTATTGCAACTCCGACGGCGATACACGCGAACACGTGATTCCAGCCGCATTTGGCGAGTTCAGGGACGCTCCCGAACTACAGGTTCCCGTCTGTTCGATCTGTAATAACCAACGCCTTGGCCTGCTCGACGAGCAGGTCGCTCGATGTGGCCCCGAAGGATTCATGCGCGAGTTCTATGGTGTGAAGGGACGGGCACATCACGCTACTGTGAATCCCTTCGCTCGGGGGAGTGCCGGGGGGAGCAGGCTAGAGTTCTCGACATTCGACCGTGAAGTGGGAGTCGAGGTCAACCTCGAGATCCGAGATGGTGTCGTGACGCAGATGTGCGAGTTGATTCTCGTTGAGACAGAGACGGGGAAAGCGCATCACTTTCCGCTTACGAAAACCACGACTGCAGATCAGCTCCGCACTGCAGTCGAGACGAGAGCCATCCCGAAACCATACGAGGTCAGGTTGTCATGCCACCCGCACGAACGGGCTTGGGTTGAGAAACTGCTGCTGGAACATTCACCGGGGATGACGTTTTCCGAGCCGAAGCTGATGAGCCATGTCATTGAAACGCCCGGAGTAAAGTTTCAGTTGGGCGAGCGATATTTCCGAGGAATCGCCAAGATCGGGTTCCACTACTTTCTGGCCCAGTTCCCGATTTATTCAGGGCATGAGAAGATCTTTTCGCGCATTCGGTCGTTCATCTGCCAGGAAACGAAGGAGCCCGTTCACCGCGTGAACGAATTCGTCCGGGTACGGCATCACCCGCTGCTTCTGACGATGCTGAATACCGACGCGCGGCCTGACGGATGGCGGGCGCACATCCTCGCGGCAGAGACACGCCCCGGTACGTGCTTGGCGCATATTCAAATGTTCCTCACGGAGGAGAATCCCGGCCTTATCTACACGGTCAACCTGGTGGAGGATTCGGCGATCACAGAGCACAATGCCCATGCCCATCTCTATCGGTACTTTGCGGGTGGGAAGCAGGGGAGGTTTTCTGGCGAGGCAAGTTCACTGCCGGCTGTGCGAGTTGCGATGGCCTTTCCACCGACAACCCCAGCCGTGACGAATGGTTAGTGCCTAACGGAAGAACGCCGATGGGACAGTTCATTCAGCGGCACCCCTCGAAAACCTAGAGCGATGCCGACTCGGTACTAATCCCAAAATGATCCGGACGCCGGGCGATCCGTCGCCATCGAAGCTGTCGCCAGTTTTGCATTTCGTAGCTGTAAGCAGGTTTATCATCACCCCATGCCAGATACCGACTCAAACTCCTCATCTCCGACGCCTGTGAGCCGCATGCGCCACTATGCGGAAATCCTGAACCCGCTGTTCTGGGACGACGCCTTCAACCGCGTCGATCTGACGTTCGAGGTTGTATGCACATTGGTGCGGGCAAACGGCATGAGAGATACTGGCTGGGACTCGTACTACGAGTCGTTGGCGTTGCTCGAAGACCTGAAGAACCTGCAGTTGATCGATCTTCCGACCGACAAGTTCCCTCAGCCTGAGAACACCCGAGCCCGGCTCGCCCTGATCTCATACTGCCACATCACCGAGATGAACCTGCCTTACGAACTGTTAGCTAACCTACTCCGGCTGCGGACCGGCAGAAAGTATGCGACCGAGCCGTTCGCCCATCTAGCCACCCCGATCATTCGGAAGAAGGTTTTGAAGCAGATCAAGCCGGCGAGTCCAGAGAAGAAGATTGCCGAGATCGAGGAGATTTCGGTAAAAGCCTTACTGCCCGATGTCGGAAAAGCGTTGCGCGGAATTTACGATCCGGTCATCAGGAACGCTGTCTATCACTCAGACTACGCGCTTCACGACGGCAGTATGCGTCTGCTTTCAGGCTCGCGCTTCTCGAAGGAAGAGGGATGTAACACGCCACTGATCACATTCGCCGCGCTGGCGGAGGTCACGAGCGAAGCATTTGCGTTCCACTCTGCGTTGATCGAGCTGTATAAACGAGCTTGCCGCTCCTTCACTAGCTTCCGGGACAAGTTCCTGCCGTTCGATTCCCGCTACAAAGGCCTGCTGGAATTCACCTTCGACGGCGACCTACTGACGGGCTTCCGCGCGTACTGGCCGAATGGCTTCATATGCATTTATGGCCGGGATGCTGACGGTCGCTCTCACGCCCAGAACCTGACCTTCGAGCGAGATGGCAGCATCAATTTCATGGTTGGTTATCTCGCTCGTCGCCCAGGGAGTTTCTCCCCGTGTGTTGAGGCAGACGGCGTTCCGGTCTACGCAAAGGTTCCTGGCACGGAGAAGACGCCGTACTGGCCCGATGAACTGAAAGCTTTCTCGCTATAGAACCGTCGCTCCTATATCGCGATGCCACTCGGCGAGTATCCCTTGGTGGTTTGCTGGTTCGGATTGAATCTCAGGACCAGATTAGTAACGGCAAAGCCGATCTCACCAGCGATACGGGTCCGAAGTCTGATTCGAGGAGATGAGCTCGGAATACAATTAGCCACGCTGCGTGGCGTTCCTTGATCTCCTCGGATCAGTTTAGGGACCTCGAAACTGATTGCCCACCATAGTGATCTCATGCCTCGAGGCGCGGATCGGGAACCGGATAACCGATCGCAAAGTGGTACACCACCTGTCCCTGCTCAGGCACGAGTCTGAGATAATTATGCACCTCATCATCGTAGAACGCGCCGATGCCGGTCGCACCCAGCCCGAGCGCTTCCGCTGCGAGATACAGGCGGTGGCCGACAGCGCCTGCTTCGAAATGCACATAGCGATAACCTCGGTCACCATGGGCGCGGACAGCACGTTCAAGATCGCCGATCATTGAGAACGCCACGCATGCATTACCGGCGAGGTCCTGCCCGAGACTTAGGGCCGCCGCGGCGACGCGCTGATTGCCACCTCTGATCTTCTCCAACTCGGCACGCGCCTGCCAGAACCTGTACACGCCTGGTTGCAGCCCATCAACATGATGGGCGTACAAATAGAGCTGGATGAATCGCGTGCTGGCAAAATCAGCAAACAAAGGCTGAGCCGTGACAGCAAGGATGGCCGAAAGCTGCGCCAGTGATATTGATTGCATTCCACCCAGGAAGTCGAGTGCCGACCGTCGCCTTCGGGCGACCTCGCCAAAGGTGCGAACAGATGAAGCCGGGGAAGGCAGCTTGATCTCGCCGGCGCCATTGGGCGCAGGCTCGCCGGCGGAGATGCCGCCGTGCTCGCCATTGCTGAGTTTCGTGACAGTATGAATGCCGTCAATGAGTGGGTAAGCGATCCTCTCCTTCGAGAGCTGATTCGCGTGCCCTCCGAACCAAACGGTTTCGTTGGCGTCGTTTTCGCGCACTGGAATGGAGCTGCCGTGCAGAGTGACAATAAGCATCGGCCACTCGTCCTGGTTGGGGCGACAGAGCTGCGCCACTTCATCGTCCGGGAAATGGCCGACCGCGAAGCTATCGCATCCGATGGCTCGGGCGGCAAGCGCAAGCGCTTGCCAGGCATGCCCCATGTCGTGCAAGCAGTATCGATATGCCCGGTCACGGTACTTCCAGGCCTCTCGCCATGCAATGCTGGTCAATACAAACACGATAGGGGCAACGCGGTCGGCCAGCTTCATATCAAAATCGCCGAACGCGCGCTGTTCGGCCATATGCGCAGACGGACGGTAATGATACAGCCCATCGGGCCACCCCTTCAGCCCCCGTGTGAGGAAGTGGATTTCGGTCGGGTGCAGATTCCCGGAGGACGGATTCACGCGCAGCGCGTAACGGTATCCAGTAGACGGGACGCGCTTGGACGCGCTAATCGCGGTGGAATAGAACAGTAGTTGCGAGAGGAACGTCGGGCCGTCAGCGGTGGGTGTGGTGCCAGAGGCACCCTGAAGCACTTCGAGTGCTGGCATTTCAGGGGCCTGCGGATCTGCTGGCAGATCGAGCACAGGCACGCCCTCGTAATGGCGGAACGGATCGGGCATGTTCGCCCAGTCGAGAACGTACTGTGCTCGCTTCAGCGATTCAACGCTGTGCTTAGTAGATTCGTGATATTCACGCCACGTCATCGCCCGTAGATGTGCCCGCTGATACCAATGAAGATACTGAATTGCCGCTCGATCCTAACATCGAAATGTATCACGCTCCTGACTGATGCTTTCTGCACGCGCGGCTTGGAGAATCGTGGGGCATCGCCTGCCCGGAAACGGTCCTGGCACTGGCTGCGCAACGGCGGATGTGCGCTCCGCTGGGTTTAGCGTCGATAGTGGGCGGGCGACGGACAAACCGGAGATTGACCGGTTAAGCTGACTTCCGAGCGATTTGAGCTTGGGGGCGTTTAGAACACCGGGCGTTTCGCTTGGCCTTCGTTGATCTGTTTCCACCTCAACATCGTCAGTCCAGGAAGCACCAAGACATCGCGGAACACCTTTGGAGGTGTCACCAACGCACCTCCACCTTTTCAGGAGAAGCATTATTATGAGTTATGGCGGATCTGGAGTCCGGGACCATCGCGGTGCTGGCGGAGAAACCTTCGG
>CAZPZL010000255.1:0-4662 GCA_964590925.1 uncultured Granulicella sp. | reverse complement strand
GCAGCGATGGCCTTCAATCGTCTGGTGGACGCGCGACTGGATGCGGCGAATCCGCGCACCGCCGCGCGCGCGCTGCCAGCGGGGAAGTTGAGCGCAGGATTCGTTGCGGCGTTCGTTGGGGTCTCGTCGGGCGTCTTTGTGCTAGGCGCTGCGATGCTCAATCGTCTGACGCTGGAGCTGGCTCTGCCCACGCTTGCAGTTCTGCTGGCGTATAGCTACATGAAGCGCGTAACGCGCTGGTCGCATTTGGTGCTTGGGCTGGCGCTGGGGATTGCTCCATCCGCCGCGTGGATTGCGGTGCGCGGTGCGCTGGATGCGCGCATCGCCGTTCTGAGCGCGGCGGTACTGCTGTGGGTTGGCGGCTTCGACGTGCTCTACGCCTGTCAGGACTTCGAGTATGATCGCAAGGTCGGGCTGAACAGCGTGCCGCAGGCCTTCGGACTGGACGCGGCCTTCTGGATCGCACGCGCCATGCACCTAGGAATGATCGGCCTGCTGGTGTGGCTGGTGCGGCTCTTCGCACTAGGCGAACTGGCTTGGACGGGCGTCGCAGTGGTCACAGCTCTGCTGATCTACGAACACAGCATCGTCTCGCCGCGCGATCTGCGCCGGATGAACGCGGCCTTCTTCACACTGAATGGCGTGATCTCCGTGGTCTTCTTCGCGTTCATCGCCGCGGATGTTCTGCTGCGGCGGTGAGAGCTATCGAGCAGGTGGTTGCAAGTCGCGCCGGATCTCTTGAGCCTTTGAGCTGATGGCGTCCTTGACGTTCTGCGCGGTGGAGGTGAGGCGGGCGCGAATGTCGTGAGCGGCAGCTTCAGCTTGTTCGGCAGTTTGCCCTGTAGTTTCTGCGTGCTCGGAGGCGGCACTGCTCTTTACGCTCTCGGCGATGGAGTGAAGAGCGTCCTTGGCATTGCCCCATGCCTCTTTGGCGGCTCCGGTGACCTGATCGACGGCACCAGAGTTGGCCAAGCGGTTGTCGCCGATGGCTTCGCCGAGCGACTGTTTTGCCTTGCCCTTGAGTTGATCGATCTTACCGGTTGCAACATTGAGATTCATGGGACACTCCTTTGATTCGATTGCGGATTTATTGTGAAACTTTCGCCCGAGCAGAGGTGCTCCTAAAGTACGCGTCGGCCTTGGATTACATTAATGACGATGACGATTAGCGCAATCAGAAGTAGTAGATGGATCCAGGCGCCAAGAACGTGAAAACCGATAAATCCAACCAGCCAGAGCAGTAGCAGTACGATTGTGATGGTCCACAGCATTGCTTTCTCCTGTTACTTCGTCGGCTAACACTGCCGTTATATGGTAAGTTGCGAGTTGTGGGGAAGGGGTTGCCAGCGGGTCGGCAGCAAATTTGGCTTTGAGGGGTACTGAGTGAGGATTGCGATACAGGGCGAGTTGGGTTCAAACAGCCACATGGCGGCGCTGGCCATGCTGAGCGATGAGGATGGGGGGTCAAACGCAGCGCAGTTTGTCGCCTGCCGGTGGTCGGCTGAGGTCTTCGAGCGAGTGGTGTCGGGCGAGGTCGATGGTGCCGTTCTGCCAATTGAGAACAGCCTGCATGGGTCAGTGGCAGAGCACTACGATCTGCTGCTGGCCCAGCCAGTGAAGATTGCGCAAGAGAGCCTGCTGCGTGTGAGGCACAACCTAATTGCACGGACCGGTGTGAAGCTGTCCGACGTGCGCCGCGCGATCTCGCACCCGGTAGCTCTCTCACAATGTCGCCACTGGTTTGCGGCGCATCCTACGATAGAGGCAGTGAACTTCTACGACACGGCGGGAAGTGTTAAGCATCTGGTGGCCGAGGGACTGAAAGATACAGCGGGGATTGCGCCGGAGTTGGCTGCACACCAGTATGGAGGCGAGATTCTGCTGAAGGGCATCGAAGACCACGCGGAGAACTACACGCGGTTTCACTATTTGGTGCGTGAGAACGAGTGGACGGCGGCGGCGGAGGCAAACAAGGCGAGCCTCGCCTTCAGCGTGGCACATCGGCCAGGGACGCTAGTGCGGGCTCTCGAGGATTTTGCCGGGGCGGGGGTGAATTTGACCAAGATCGAGTCGCGGCCGGTGCCGGGAATGCCATGGGAGTACATCTTCTTCGTCGATCTACGATTTGAATCGTCTAACCAGATCGACGCTAGTCTAGTGGGGGTCAAGCAGCACTGCGATATGTTGAAGGAGCTTGGGCGGTATGTCGCAGCATGATGGAATGCCCGGTTTTTGCAACGTATCTTACTGCAGAACAATTGGGAGTGGGGGCGTCTAGTGGAGCTTGGTTTTACGTGAGGAGAATATGGATCGTCCACGAAACAGTGGAAGTCAACGTGCTGCAGAAGTGAATGGCGAGGACTAGTCGGGTTGCAGTGGGCAGATTTAACGGCGGATGCGACTTTTGCGCTAGTGGATGCGTCTAATAGTAGGAAATCTGATACGAGGATACTCAATGTCGAATGAATTTGTAAGCGTGATCAAGATTAAGCCAAATGCAGGTAAAGACGACGCCGCTCAGCAGACCCTGATCGAGGGACGCGCGATCCCCGTACTGCCGGTGCGAGATACCGTCCTCTTTCCCCACGCGGTGTTGCCACTTACCGTCGGCCGCGAGAGCTCGATTCAACTGATTCAGTCTCTTGGCGAAGAGAAGACGATTCTAGTGGTGACGCAGCGGGATGCGCGTCAGGATATACCACAGGGGATCGATCTGTACCATATCGGGACGCGCGCGACCGTGCACAAGGTCGTCAAGATGCCGAACCAGAGCTTATTCGTCTTTACCGAGGGCAACGAGCGGGTACGTCTGGGCGAATTTATACAAACGATGCCGTTTATGACGGCGGAGTGCGAGCCGGTCGAGGATATTGAGCCGGATGTGACGCCGGAGACCGAGGCGTTGCAACGCAACGTGGTTAGTCAGTTTCAGCAGATTGTAAGTTCGTCGCCGACCTTGTCCGACGACCTACAGACGATTGCTATCAACATCGACGAGCCGGGTCGGCTGGCGGATTTCATTGCCTCGTCGCTGCCGTTTCTGACCACAAGCGACAAGCAGGAGTTGCTGGAGACACATGTCATAGCGGCTCGGCTGGAGAGGATCAATAAGCACCTAGCCAAGGAGCTTGAGGTGCAGCAATTGCGCAACAAGATCCAGACCGAAGTGCAGGATTCTGTACAGTCTTCGCAGAGGGACTACTATCTGCGCGAGCAGTTGAAGGCGATCCAGAAGGAGTTGGGCGATCTTGACGACTCGCAGAAGGACATTGCTGAGTTGCGCGAGAAGATTGAAGCTGCCGGAATGCCGGAGGAGACCAAGAAAGATGCACTGAAGGAGTTGGGTCGGTTGAGTCGCATGAACGCGATGGCCGCGGACTACTCGCTGACGCGCAACTACATCGAGTGGCTGGCTGTGCTGCCGTGGGCGAAGTCGTCGGCGGGCGAGGTGGACATTCGCAAGGCCAAGGAGATTCTGGATGCAGACCACTATGGGCTGAAGAAGGTGAAGGACCGAATTCTGGACTACCTGTCGGTTCGGCGTTTGAAACCGGATATGAAGGGGCCGATTCTGTGCTTCGTTGGACCTCCCGGGGTAGGCAAGACATCGCTGGGGCGCAGTGTGGCACGGGCGCTGGGGCGTAAGTTCGCACGCATCTCGCTGGGCGGAATGCACGACGAGGCGGAGCTGCGCGGACATCGACGAACCTATATCGGCGCTCTACCTGGACAGGTAATTCAGAATCTGAAGCGAGTCGAGACCAACGATCCGGTCTTCATGCTGGACGAGATCGACAAGCTGGGGCGCGACTTCCGTGGCGATCCAGCAAGCGCGTTGCTGGAAGTGCTGGACCCGGAGCAGAACAATACCTTCCGCGACAACTATCTGGACCAGCCATTTGATCTTTCCAAGGTGCTGTTTATCTGCACGGCCAACCAGCTCGACCCGGTGCCGCCACCGCTGCTCGACCGCATGGAGATCATCGAGCTGACTGGCTACACCGAGGAAGAGAAGGTCTCCATTGCCACGCAGTACCTGATTCCGCGGCAGATCAAGGAGAACGGGATCGATCCCGAACTAATCGAATTTCCGCAGGAGAGTATTGCGCAGATTGCGCGCCACTACACGCGCGAGGCGGGCGTACGCAAGCTGGAGCAGCAGATTGGAACGGTATGCCGCAAGCTGGCGCGACGCATTGCTGAGGGCAATCCCGACAGGTTGCTGGTTGTGCCCGAGGTGATTCATGAGTTTCTCGGCGGCATCAAAGTTCGCGTCGATACTGAGATAGCAGAGCGCACCAAGCGCGCGGGCGTTACCGTCGGTCTTGCGTGGACTCCGGCGGGCGGAGACATCCTCTTTATCGAAGCCAATCGCATGAAGGGCAAGGGAACATTCACAATTACCGGCCAGATCGGCGACGTAATGAAAGAGTCGATGCAGGCCGCGCTGACTTGGGTGAGATCCAATGCCGCAACGCTGGGGCTGGACGAAGACCTGCTGAAGGAGACGGACCTGCACATCCACGTTCCGGCTGGTGCCATCCCCAAGGACGGACCAAGCGCGGGCGTCACGATGGTGACGGCGTTGGTCTCGCTTCTCACCGATACGCCAGTGCATCCGCTGCTTGCGATGACCGGTGAGATCACATTGAGCGGCCACGT